>CAMNPQ010000054.1 GCA_946548305.1 uncultured Pseudobutyrivibrio sp. | reverse complement strand
GAGCTGTTCTCTTACCGTTACGGCACTGAAGCATGTAAAGCTTCTTGTTCTCTACTGTGAACTCCATATCCTGCATGTCATGATAGTGATTCTCAAGAGTCTCACAAACCTTAATGAACTCTGCATAAGCCTCTGGGAACTCCTGCTCCATCTGTGCGATAGGCATAGGTGTACGAACACCTGCAACTACGTCCTCGCCCTGAGCATTGATAAGGAACTCACCCATAAGCTTGTTCTCACCTGTAGCAGGGTCACGAGTGAATGCAACGCCTGTACCTGACTCATTGTTTAAGTTACCGAATACCATAGGCATTACGTTAACTGCTGTACCCCATGAATAAGGGATATCATTATCTCTTCTATATACGTTTGCACGAGGATTATCCCATGAACGGAAAACAGCCTCGATAGCAAGCTTTAACTGCTCAACAGGATCTGATGGGAAGTCTGAACCAAGCTGATTCTTGTACTCAGCCTTGAACTGCTCAGCAAGCTCCTTAAGGTCAGCTGCTGTAAGATCTACGTCATACTTAACACCCTTCTTTTCCTTCATCTCATCGATAAGCTGCTCGAAGTACTTCTTACCAACTTCCATAACAACGTCTGAGAACATCTGGATGAAACGTCTGTATGAATCATATACGAAACGCTCGAAAGCTGGATCTGGGTTACCAGCGATCATAGCTGCAACTACTTCGTCGTTAAGACCAAGGTTAAGGATAGTATCCATCATACCTGGCATAGATGCTCTAGCACCTGAACGAACTGAAACTAGAAGTGGATTCTTAAGATCGCCGAACTTCTTGCCGTTGATCTCTTCCATCTTCTTAACACCTTCCATAGCCTGAGCCATGATTTCATCATTGATCTTGCGACCATCCTCATAGTACTGTGTACAAGCCTCTGTTGTGATTGTGAAGCCCTGAGGTACTGGAAGACCGATGCTTGTCATCTCTGCAAGGTTAGCACCCTTACCACCGAGAAGGTTACGCATGGTCATGTCGCCTTCGCTAAACATATACACCCATTTGTTAGCCATTTTGATAATCCTCCTAAAATTATAAATAACAATTTATTTGCTGCCTGTATAAAACGGGGTTACAGACAGTCCGTTAATATTTAAACATACTTTTGCAAGGTTTTCAACTTTTATTGGAAAGTTTTGTATTAGAAAATAAGCAAAGCTTTTTGTGGCATTATCACAAAAGCCTTGCTTATAAAATCAAAACCTGTAATCTTCTGCTGTCTCATTCAGCGCAAATCTTTGCTGACTGTGTACAGCTGTGTTTAGCTTTGCCTTGTCCTCCAGCAGCCCCTTTATTCTGGCTGCCATTTTTTTGTAATCCATGGCTGCAAATCTGTTTTCAATAGCAGTGTAGCTAGGACCATGAATAGTCTCATCAAAGGCGAAAATCAGCTGATTATGCATAAATGCCTTCCTTGTGGCGCTCACGATTTCACCCTCATGATTAATATCCAGATAAAAATCACATTCCCAGAACAGATTATCAAGTGTAGACATCTTTATATTTGGATACATCACAGCATTCTCATATTTTTCATGAGCCAGCAGCTTTGCAGACATTTCAGTGATAGCGGTAATATAAAACTTCACCTCAGGCAATGCCTCCAGCAGCTCCTTTAGTTTTTCCACATTTTCAGTGTTTGTACAAATCAAAGCCTTAGGTCTGCCCATATTTTTCTTTTTGAATGAATAGATATATCCCAGTTCTTCCATCTTACTTTCAGGAGCATTCAGCTGCATAAGCCTTTCGTAGGATGGGTGATTTTGAACTATGACCCTATCGCATCTGGCAGCCCTGCCATCAAAGATGGAAAGCATATTTCCAGGAATCTCATCATAGGTCTTTTCCTGCCAGAACAAAATATCCCTTTTGCCTGTATCAAGAGGCTTTAACGCATTAGACACAAAGAATGGTACAGACAGGGAATTAAAGAAAATCCTTTTATTCTCAAAGCCCTTTTCTCGCATGTAATATGTCACAAATTCTGTCCTGTTTTTAAATATAATAGTCTTCTCTTTATAGTTTAAAACTATATTGCCGGTAACATAGTTTTCCACTATGATTTCCTGGCCTTTGGCATTGAAATATGACTTGCTCACCTTTTGAGATTTTTTATTGAAAATAGTTCGTGCATAGCAAAATCCATATTTGTTGTAATGGTCGGTGGCCTTTACCTGCCCGTTTTCATCTATCCAGTCCACCAGCTTCACAAGTCTTTTATTTTTAGGCTCGCTGTAAAAAATTCTGCCTCTTTCCTTTGCTTTGTCGTGTATGCTGCCGCTTGTATTATTTCCACTTATTTCCCAGTATTTAGGCACTGTTATCTGATTAAAATACAAGGGCTTTTTCTTGCCATCCACGTCTTTGAATTTTCCTAAAAAATATTCAAACACGTTCTCAACAGAATCAGGTAAATAACCATCATCATTTATGGTGGCAGCATCCACTCTGTAGCCTGCATTTTGAAATGAAGCTAGCAAATCCTGGCTTTCCATATTAAAGAAATCAAATAACAACACTATATCGTCTCGATTAGTTTTTTCCATTTTGCCTCCACTTCACTTGCTAAATATTTTTCAGCCTTTTTATAGGAATGTTCATGCATAGCCTCCAGGTCATCCTCCATAAAAAGCTTCTTTATCGCATCCACCATATTCTTTTGACGAATCTGTTTGGACATGCCCACAGTATATGGCAATTTGTATCCGTTTTTGCCATGGTCTATAAAATTCTTATTACCATAGCGCACATCAAATCCGATAATAGGAAGTCCCGAACCAATCGCCTCCATCAGTGTCAGACCAAATCCCTCACTGGTAGAGCCTGAAAGATATGCCTCATACTTTGTGTAAACATCTGTCAGGTCATGCTGCCCCATTAATCGTATATACGAATCAGCTGATAGTCTCTTTATCTGAGCCTGGAGCTCTTTTTCAGCCCCACCCTTTCCATAAATATCAAGGGTTATATCAGGTATAAACTTGTGGGCTTCCACCACTGCATCCACCAGCCAGTCCACATGCTTTTCAGTGGCCAAACGGGATGCGGTAATAAAGGAATGAGGCTTTCTATTTTCAGTAGGCTTTTTCAGTTCAGTCAACGCTCCCACTGGGATAGTCACCACATTTGGCTTTGCCCCCATATATTTTTTAAACTGCTCAACCAAGAGCTTATTCTGGTCATCTGTAGCAGTCACATAAAACGAAATCAGGTCATGCATACCAAATGCGTATTCATAGTAATTGTTCCACAGAATATAATCATCATCTGTAGCTCCCTCACTAAAATGATCCGCATGAATAATAATCCCCACTTTTGCATCATTCACATTTTCTAAGATTGCCTGTCCCTGACCTGTGGTTCGGTCAATAATAACTATATCATCAGCTGTGAGAGCCATTTTTTCTGTCATGTAGCCAATGAATTCTTCCTTGGAGCAAATCAGCCTGTCAGGAAATTTGTACATTACATCTCCATCATCATTGATTTCCTCATAAGCCAGGCTGCCATCTCTGTTGAAAAAGCGTCTATGATACATGTGGGCTCTTCCATCGAATGGAGCGTAATACTCAGAAAAAACTCTTCCACTCATGAAATAATCTTTTCTTATAAGCTTACCTTCAGCAACCATTTCTACTCTGTGGACAAAATCATTTTTGGCATCAACAAAATAGACTCTGTAAAAATTGTTGTCTCCTGCAAAGTCCATCCTGCCGATTTTTCCATCCCGTTCATAGTGGACGATATCCTGTGTCAGGGTAGCCTTTAAATCATTCAAAGTGTAGGTCACTTCCTCTGGCACATAGTCAGTGAAAAAGGTATACAGCCAAATAATTTCATCATCCTCAAAGCCTATGTTTCTAGTCATATCTATCAGATTGTCCCTTGGAAACATATCTGTAAAAATAAATTTGGCTTCCTTTTTAATGTTCCTTAGCACCTTCGCCCTGTAGCTTTGAGCATATTCCACTCCCGAACTAGCCCAGCCTATTCCCAAGTTAAAGTTGTATATCATATGGTCCCCCTTAAGGTAATATAATGTGCAATTTGTTTTTCTTGTCCATGCTCACTTCTGAAAGCAAAACGTTTCTGATTATATTTCTTTTTATAGTACTTTCCATTTTTCTGAAGGATTCCAGTGCCTCTGCCTGATACTCAAACATCAGATTTCTTTGTGCGCTGCTTCGTCCAGAAACCGCTGGCTGCAGCTGCTGCAAATAATCCACCTGCTCTATCCATGCCTCATCTATTGCGGACAATGCTGAAACCCTTACGAAATCCTTTACACCATTTTCAGAATTAATAGCCTCTTTTTTCTCTTCAAAAGACTGCTCAGCTCTCGACATAATATATGCTTTCACCCTGGATTTATTGTGCAAATTCAGGTATGTCATATCCTTATCCATTCTATAGGATATATTATCAAGCATAAACCGGTTTAGTTCAGCCACTGTCAAATCCTTGTTTTCCTTCAGGAAAATGTCTACGTTTTCCTCAGCTATCTTAAAAAGCTTGTCGGTTTCAACAGTGCCACCATCCAGTAGCATATCCCTGGTATCATACATTAGCTTTCGTTCCAGCTGTAAGACCAAATCGTAATCCTTGGCTGTCTTTCTATTTGCACTCCCCAACTCTTCGTTTATTTTCTGAGCATTATTTACGATTCGCTTTATTTTTCTATCGCTGATTCTGCGTTTGCCATCAATGTATTTTTTCAGTTTATCAACATCAGCACCCTTTTCTACAATATCATCCTCCAGAGATACTATAAATCTGCTGTAGCCCGGGTCGCCCTGTCTGCCGGCTCTACCTCTTGCCTGACGCTCATCACGGGTGTTCAACATTCTGCCTACACCTATGACTGCCAGTCCTCCCAGCTCCTTCACGCCTGCTCCCAGTTTTATATCAGTACCTCTACCTGCCATGGATGTGGCAACTGTCATTGCCCCCATCTGACCAGCCTCTTTTATGATATCAGCCTCCCAGAATGCATTGTTTGCATTTAACACAGAGTGAGGCAAGCCGCGTTCCACCAGCATGTGAGAAATAATACTGGTATCGGCTATCATAGTTGTAACAATAAGCACTGGCTGACCTGTCTCATGCTTTTTAACTGCCAGTCTTATTGCAGCTTCAAACTGCTTTTCGGAATCACTAAAATACCAGTCAGGGCAGTCCACACGCTGTATAGGATTGTTGGTAGGAATAACCACCACCTTTTTTCCATACACCTCGTACAGCTCGTCCTTGGCATCATAAATAGTGCCGCTCATGCCAGCCATCTTTGGAAACATGGAAAAAAAGTTTTGATAGGTAACTGAAGCCATGGAACGGTTCTCCTGGGTAATTTCCACATGCTCCTTACACTCTATCGCCTGATGCTGACCACCTCTAAGCTTTACTCCCTTTAGCATACGACCAGAGCTGGCATCAATCAAAGCCACTTCGCCTGTTTCGGAAATCATATATTCCGTTCCCTTTTCGATAATCTTGTGAGCCCTGAGTGCTAAAATCAAATGTCTATATATTTCAAAATGCTTTGGTGAGAAAATGTTTTTTATGCCAAAATACTGCTCGGCATACTCCAGTCCTTTTTCCGTAAACCAGACATTTTTCTCTTCCACCTCATAGTCTATGTCTTCTCTGAGAGTTCTAACAAAAAAATCTGCCGACTCGTAAAGATTGGACTGTACACGGGGCGCACCTGAAATTACAAGAGGGGTGCTGGCACTATCCAAAAGCACTGAATCCGCTTCATCTATAATAATATAGTTGAACTCCCGCAAAAATCTGTCACTGGCAGATTTCACCAGGTTATTAATCAAATAATCAAATCCTAATGCCGAGTGAGTGGTATATACGATATCCGCAGCATATATTTCCTTTTTCTCGTCATTTTCGAATCTATCATCCTCATCTCTTTTTACACCAGCCTTTATGGTAAGCCCCATGAATTCGTACGCCGGTCCCATCTCCTCTGCATCTCTTAATGCCAGATACTCATTGTTTGTAACAAGAATAGCTCCCTTTTTTGTGAGACCATTTAGATACATAGGAAGTGTAGCGGTAAGTGTTTTTCCTTCCCCTGTGTTCATCTCTGCCAGATATCCCTGGTGAAGGGCAATTCCTGCCAGAATCTGCACATCAAATGGATACATGCCCAGCACTCTTTTATCTGCTTCACACATGGCAGCAAAAGCTTCTGGCAAAATCTTGTCTAAAGATTCCCCAGCATCAAAACGTTCCTTAAAAGAAACTGTAAGACCTGCAAGCTCTTCATCATTTAGACTTTCCATTCTTGGTTTTTGTTCTTTTACTTTTTTTAGCTCTTTTAGAAGTTTTTTTACCGTTCTTTTCGTCTTTACTATCTTCATCTTCAATCTCTTCTATAGTGACAGAATGATATGTGAATTCAGTCATTCCCGCATTAATCAACTGCATCTTATAGCTGTATGTTTTCAGAGGACAGCTAAACTGTGCCTCTTCCCCTCTTATGTAAAAATCCCCTGCTTCTCTTTCATATCTATCCAGAAAAACAAGCCTTATCAAACAGCCAATGCCATTTGGTGTTTCCACATTGATTTTTATCCTGTACCTGCTTTCCCCATCAATGATAGGTAGTGTGGGCTCTATCCTTTGAGCCTGATAATTTGTCATGGAATACCATTCTTTTATGACAGTGCCCGGGGGCATAAGCTCATTTTTAAAATGCACATTGTTTCTTGCTTTGTAGTCAATTTCTGACCCATACAAATATGTATCTGAACTGTATTCATTCCAGTAGATAGTCCAGCTTGCTTTTTCCATTTTTCACCTATTCTATGGCACTAGTAACCATTCTCCATTTTTCTAATAAATGCTTTGTAGTAAATTTCTGGCTGATTTCGTAAGAATACACCTTTGCCTGATTCCAATTTGCAAGACTGCCTAAAAAATAATCCAGGGCATAAGGTATTCGCTCAAATTCCTTTAATACAAACCCATTGTAGCCATTTTGCATATACTGGGTTTCTCGTCTAACTATTTGAGGTATAGCGGAGCTTATGCAGTTGATTTGTAAAAACAAATCTGGATTATGTCGCATATCAATCATAATGCGCTGCTCTCTCATGCACTTGCTCACTGACAGCTCATCCACGCACTGCTCTATATAATATCTCACAGGGATTTCTTCTTTCTCTTCCTCTTCTGACTCCAAATCATTTTCTGCAGTGGTATCTTCTTTTTCCTCAGGAATCACGATTCTCCTGTCATATCCTGCTTCCTCTACAATATCCCCTATTTTATTTAAAAGCCTGTCTGGCAAATCGTAGGCTGCATTTCTGGTGAAAATATGTATCATGGCATTTTCATTCTGCTGCAAATATTCCGTCAGTGCTATGATAAGTGCCTTGAATCTATCATCAGGAAGCCCGTCTACAGGCACAAGGATTTTTTGCACTGTCAGCTGTTCGCTTATACCAAAATCCATTCTTGAATCGTAAGGAGAAATATCTATTATATTTTCAATATCCTCCTCCATTTCTCTTTTTAGATACCTGGTGGTTGCCTCAGAATCAGTGATAACATATTTGGCTTTTTTTACTAAAGGCTTTCCCTCTGGGTGGTCCTTTATCCTGTATCTATCCCCATAAAAAGACAAAATACATTTTCTCTCTTCTATGAGATTTTTTAACACCTTGGCATTTAATTCATGCATGGCAACACAATAAATATCATCAGTTGAATGGGCCTTTAGGTGAGCCTCAAACACCTCTAATATAACCTCGTCTATGCTGGAATATATCAGCTTTTCAAAGGTGTTAACTTTTGTCTGCCCATTTACAAACACCTGATAGGTGTTAGATGCTGCATTTATTTCCACAGCTCCTGTGGCTGCGTAAACTCGCATTTTTGTAGTACCATTTTCCTTTAAGTAATCCGTAAATGCGATATCACCATTATTGTATATTTCAGTAACAGATACAAAGCCTCTATCATCATAGATATTACGTCGGCTCAGTACCCCCTGCTTGTACATACTTACTTCGATTGGATTTCCGGCTTCACCAAAATTAATCTGGGCATATTTTACATTTTCCAGATAAGCCACCACCACAAATGGGGTGTACACAAATTCTATGTTTTTAGGCCAATCCAGATTGTGAAAGGAAAACACCGCTGCTTTTTTTCTATTAATCTCCTGGATTGCATCAAAGCAAGACCAATATGGAGCATGAAAAACTCCCTGCCTATGCAAAAAATGCCTGAAATTTGGTGTGTGACTCAAAAGCAGAATTTTGAAATCTCTCATACCATTTCTATGAAACATCTGCACCTGCTTAACAGTGTCATCAAATTCTGTATGCATACGCCTGGTGTGCCAGCTCTGCTCCAATTCTTTCCACATATTCTGTTCATACCACGCTGGAATAAAATAAAGCATATTCTTCTCCCTATAAAAATGGAATATACGCATCAAAATCCTTTACCGCCCTCATTTCACGGTAAAGGTTGCAGTTGATACTTGCCATAGCAATCAGCACTGATGGCAAACTCATAACAGAAGGTGAAATGTAGCCATTTAGCTGTAGCACTAGTGGTATTCCTATAAACATACTAAAAAAAGTAGCTGAAAATAAAGAAATCAAAACTACCCTGATACTTATATATTTTCTGGTTCTTTTTCCAGCACGAAGTCCTGTGATACTGTCACCTGCCTTTTGCAGATTTTCTGCAAGGGTTTTGGGACTGATAAAAACAAAGGAAAAGGCAACTGTAATAATGTATAAAACTGCCACATATACACCTATTCCCAAAGTATGTGTGGTGTCCATATTTTCCACTGCCCACCTTAGATTTACATCATCAGGAAACAGAGAGCTAAGTCCGATTACTATGTACACCGGCAGCATGAAAAAAGCTGATGAAAACATAACCGGCATCATTCCAATTGGATTTAACTTGATTGGAATATAGTTTTTATCTGAATAGATATTATGTATAGATATACGCTGCATAGGTATTCTATATTCAGAATTTTCAAATATGATAGTAAAAAGCATGGCTATAATGCCCACAGTACCAATTATTTTTAAGTCGTTAACATTGGCACTTTTCACAGTTACAACCACACTATCCAAAATATTTACATAGATAAGTGAGGTCTGTCCACCCACACCATATTTGCCATTTCTGGTGGCAAGCCACAATATCACAAATGCACCAGTGACCATCTGTGCTCCGGAAATCACCCTTGCCAAAACATACTCCATGCCTTCGGTATGTAAATAAAGGGTGGAGCCTGTTGTAAAATAAGCCTGTACCACAGCCCAAATAAGCATTAGCAAAAGTGTCGCCTGGGTCACTTTTTTAGGTGAGGTATGCGCCTTGCTGTCGGCATTTTTAATAGCAACCACCACCTGAACAATAAGCATTGAAAACATGTATGGGGATATACCCAGTGCCAATATGGAGGTCTTGTATCTGTCACCTCCTATTGTCTGCATAATCAAATCGTCAGTATGCCCCCTGAAAGCCTCATAAGCTGCCAAATCCACATCATAAAGAGGCAATTCTCTCCCTATGAGATAAATTGCCATTATGATAAAGGTAAATATTAGTTTTTGAAAAAGTGTCTTTGGGAAGAAATATTTTTTCATTCTATCTGCTCGACCTCGTAAGTAATAGTCATCCCATTATCTAATTCGTTCCATTTTGTAATCAAACGATCAATCACCATATTGGTATCCACCGGGCTTGCCTCCAAAAGGATAACCGCCACAGTGTTTTTGCTGCGCTTCACCACCACATCACTGCTTCGTAGCGAATCACATATTAATTCTACCAAAACATCGGCTGGTTCGGCACCATCTTTTGCTTCTTTTGTAGAATCAATTGTAAACAAAGCTATTTTATTTTCCCTGTGGTAGTTCACCTCAGCTCTAGCCAAAAAACGATATATCAATCTGAACTGGTCATTGGAAAGATTCATAGCTCCCTTGCCACGATTTCTTTCCTTAAAAATAGACATTTCCCTTTTAATGCCAGTTCCAGCTACTTCCTCTGTTTCATCATCAAGGGCATTTTCACTGTAGATGGCAAAACCGTGCTTTCCGTTTTGCTTTACAGTATATAAAGCTTTGTCAGCCTTCTGGTAAAGAGTGAGAAAATCCTTGCCCTCCTCAGGCACTCGCACTGCACCAATGGATGCACCTAGTGGGATATTCATATCCTCCCCCATGTACTCCTTGGCAGATTTCATCAGCTCCTCATTTATGTATTTTGTTTTTTCTGCCACTACACCCTCATGGAAAACATACTGGCAAAATGCCACAAATTCGTCGCCTCCCATTCGTCCTACAATATCCTGAGAACGCACAGCCGACCTGATAATTTCAGAAAAACGAATGAGTATTTTGTCACCCATGGCATGTCCGTACAAATCGTTCACCAGCTTGAAGCTATCCAGGTCAATCATCATAAGCATTCCATGCGCCTTCCCACATGCTTTTCCTATTTCAAACTGGGAAGATGCCTTATTTAAAAGCCCGGTCATAGGGTCTGTTTCAGCTGCTCTTTTTAATCCCTGCACCTGCTTGGCATGGTCTAAAATGATTTCCACTCTTCGAAGTAGCACATCAGCTCTAAAGGGCTTTCTGATATAATCCACTGCCCCGTTTTCAAAGCCCTGGCTTTCAGTGTCATCACTGTTATCCGCCGTCATAAACATAACTGGAATGCTTTCTTCATACATACCCTGCAATGTGTTTTGCAGCTCGAATCCAGACATACCTGGCATATTCAAATCAGATAAAATCATATCTGGCTTTTCTTTTTGATATAGCTCTATTGCCTCTGCTCCAGACATGGCACATATCGTCTCATATTTTGCCGATAGAATATGAGAGGTCATTTTCAATGTGATTATCTGGTCATCAACTATAAGTATTTTTTCCATATATCTATTCCATCATATTCTTCAGCTTGTTTCTCTGTTCCCACATCTTTTCCATAAGTTTACTGTAATCCCCATCTGTACCAGCCCTAAACAATTCAGTGATTTCACTAACAGGCTCTAAAATAGGAGTCAGTGCCAGATTTGCCAAAATCCCTTTTAAGGAATGTGCCACCTCAAAGCCTTGCTTAAAATCCTTTATGCTTGCAGCTTCTTCTATGGATTTATAATAGGATTCATCCAGCGCATCAGGAATCAATTCCAAATAAAACTCCTCGTCATCCATGCACCTTTCCAATCCCTCAGCTACATTTGCCCCAAATTCTTTTAATACATCTAAAGTAAGCATACCTCTCCTCCATATATTACAATTTTACAACAGTAGTCTCCTTTATTCAATTTCAGTCTTATTTTGTAATACATCCTCAATTGTGTTTAAAAGAGCCTTTACATCTATAGGCTTTGCCACATGAGCATTCATTCCATGCTTTTTAGCCGCCTGCATGTCCTCCGTAAATGCGTTAGCAGTCATGGCAATAATAGGAATACCAGCCTTTTTAGCATCCTCCATATGTCTGATGTAGCCTGTGGCCTCATAGCCGTCTATTTCAGGCATTTGCACATCCATTAAAATCAGATCAAAGTAATCTGCCTCATGGTTTATCACAGCATCAATTGCCTCTCTTCCATTGGTGGCAAGCTCTACCATAAAGCCTTTCTTTTTCAGTAGTCGTGAAGCAATTTCTCTATTGATTTGCACATCATCCACCAGAAGTATTCTCACCTTTGCATAATCAATGGTGTTTTCCTTTAAAGCCTGCTTTTCTACTGGCAATGTGCCTTCATTTGCAGAGGCTTCTGTATTGTCCTGTTTATCCTGTAGCTTTAATTTCAGTGTCACTATAAAGGTGGTGCCGCTTCCCTGCTTTGATTTTACCTCGATAGTTCCACCCATAAGCTCCACCAGGCTTTTACATATGGACATTCCAAGTCCCGTACCCTGGATGTTTTTTACTGTAGAATTTTTTTCTCGTTCAAAGGCTTCAAACACCTTTGCCGCAAACTCCTCAGACATTCCTATTCCAGTGTCTGTAACAGATATTTCAAAGGTTCCCATATTATCCTGAATTCCTTTTTCAATCGCCACCACAGAAACAGTGCCACCCTCTGGGGTGAATTTGTAGGAATTGCTTATCAGGTTCAAAAGGACTCTGTTTAGCCTGTTTTTATCACAATACACATTGCCGTTTTTTATTTTGGAATGGTCTACCACGTAAGTCACATTTTTCTCACCCATTTGAGTGATAAACAGATTTCTCATTTCATCCAGGGTTTTGCCTATATTCATTTCTACAGGCTCTACCTCCAGCTTGCCACTCTCTATTCTGCTCATCTCCAGCACATCATTTATAAGAGCGAGCAGATGATTGCTGGAGGCTTTGATTTTATCCAGATAGTCCCTCAGCTCCTCGTTTGTCAGACTTTTATCCTCTGCCAGATTTATGTAGCCTATGATTGCATTCATAGGTGTTCTGATATCGTGGGACATGTTTGATAAAAATACACTTTTGGATTTGCTCTCAGCCTGAGCCTTCAGCTTTTCCAACTCATGCTTCTTTTGTTTTTCCTGCATTACTCTGTAAATGCTAAACATTATAGCCAGTGCCGATACAATGATGAGCATTTGTATGAAGCTGTTTCTGGTGATTATCTTATCAGACCATACCAGCTGCTGATTAAGATATCCCTCCACAGCATTTCTCACCTCTGGAGTGTAATATACAATAGTGTGGTCATAATAATCGCCAATGTTGTGAGCCACCTGTCGTGTCATATCATCTGTGGACTGCTTAATCCACATCAGGGTTGTGTAGAAAATCAGAAACAGTAAAAGCAGCCATGCCACTGTGGACTTTCCAAAATTGTCATTTATTTTGGCATTTCTGATAATCATATTCCTGTAGTATACAAATCCTATTATCGCCCATAAAGCCAGTAGCATATAGGATTCTGCTGCCATTGCTCCATCCAGCCAGGACATAAAATACACAAAGAAAAATGCTGAAAATGCCATTCCAATGATGCTTGTAATCAATACCAAAATATTTTTTTCAGCTTTTGCCCATTTGTATGAGCAGGCAGATGTATACAAATATGCAATGGATGCACCTATAGTGTTCACATCAATAATCCAGCCGATGGCTGTTCTGCCAAGAAATGGTATTGCAAGAGAAATCAATGTCAAAAAGATTAAGGCATTTCTAGGAGTATTATCCTCATTTAGTTTTCCAAACCATTTAGGTATAATGCCATCCTCGGACATGGAATATAAAAGTCGGCTTGCTGCTATAAAGTTGCCTATTAGACCTGTCAAAATACCAGCCAAAGCAGACAGTCCAAGAACCATGACTCCTGCATTTCCCATCACTTCTCTTGCTACATAAAAGGTGGGAAGCCCCTCCAACCCTTTTAGAGAGCCTATATTTTTAATATACTCAGACCAGCTTGAAAAGCCTGCCGGTATGTGCATTACAGCTATGGCACTAAGACCACAGTATGCAATTATCCCTGCTACTATGGCACCTAAAAATATCCATTTTGTCTTTTTCACATCAAACTTGAAGCCTGCTGTAGAATTAGATACGGATTCAAAGCCTACAAATGCCCATGGGGAAAGAGCCATGATTGCTATAACCTGCAAAAAATGATTATTTTTAACATCTCCTATATTTGAAAAACCATCTGCGAAGCCGAGTGAAAAATCTGCTTCCTTTGAAATCAGGGTATTATATAAAACAATAAGTATCCCCACAATAAGCACCAAGGCAAACAGGGTTTGCACTATGGCACTCAGTCGTTTTCCCCAGACACACAATGCTCCGCATGCCATTATTACTATGATGGTGAGTATCACTTCACCCGCATAAACAT
>CAMNPQ010000053.1 GCA_946548305.1 uncultured Pseudobutyrivibrio sp. | reverse complement strand
TCTGGATAGAGCTTGTAGAATTCGTTTAGCTCTGTATCCTTTAATATTTCTTTGTGAAGTGCAGCCACACCATTTATAGAAATACCGTAGTGGATATCCATGTGTGCCATGTGTACTAAACCGTCTTTGATAATATCCACAGACTCGTTGTTATATTTATTATGCACTCTGTTATGAAGCTCACGGATGATTGGCATCAGCTGTGGAACAGCCTTCATCATAAAGTGGATTGGCCATTTTTCCAAAGCCTCTGCAAGGATTGTGTGATTAGTATAGGCGCAGCATTTTGAAACTACACCGATAGCCTCATCCATTGTAAGTCCCCTGATCTGCAATAGTCTGATAAGCTCTGGTATCACCATAGATGGATGTGTATCGTTTATCTGAATCACAGCATAATCCGCAAGGTCATGTAGGTTCGAGCCCTTTTCTACAGCCTCATCTAAAATGAGCTGAGCTGCATTACTTACCATGAAATACTGCTGATATACTCTAAGCAGTCTTCCATTATCATCAGAATCATCTGGATAAAGGAAAAGTGTCAGGTTTTTAGTGAACTCGCTCTTATCAAAATTAATTCCGTCATGGATAATGCTTTCATCCACTGTTTCTACATCGAAAAGATGAAGCTTTGTTGTAACAGAATCGTAGCCTGTTACATCTATATCGTACATACGGCTTCTTACATTAAAGCCACCAAAATCAACCTGGTAGCTTTTTTCTGTAGGAGTCATCCAGCTGTGATGTCTCATCCAAGGATTTGGCTCTTCGTTTTGAAGATTATTTCTAAATACCTGTTTAAAAAGTCCCATGTGGTATGCAAGTCCCACACCGTCACCATTGAGACCTAATGTGGCAATGGAATCCAAAAAGCAGGCTGCCAAACGTCCCAGGCCACCGTTTCCAAGGGATGGTTCCACCTCGATTTCCTCGATTTCAGCAAGTGACTTTCCACAAGCCTCCAGTTCTGCTTTTACCTCATCATAAATCCCCAGATTGATAAGATTGTTAGAAAGCAGCTTTCCAATCAAAAACTCAGCACTAATGTAGTAAAGCTTCTTCTTTCCGCCCACAATAGCTTTATTCTTTGCCTGGTCTTTGACATATTCCAGTAATCCAATGTATATTTCCTCATTTGTACACTGATTCATGTGTCGTCCAAATCGTACTTTGATATACTCGTTTGCTGTCATATTATCCTCCTTCATTCTGACTTTGACCTCTTGATAGCATTATAATGCTAAAAAACCTCCAATAGCTTGCCTAAAACCACCATATAGTGATACTATTCTATCATGTAATAAATTTGCACAGGAGTCGCATTATGTTGAATATAAATGATTATCAAAGCATCCATGAAAGAAAATCTCATTTCGATTACAACATACCGTATAATACCTATCCTTGTACTATTCCGCTGGATTTTAACTCAGTACCTTTGCATTGGCATGAGGAGGCAGAATTTATTTACATAAAAAAAGGCAGGGGAACCATTTTAGCCGATGGCAAGGAATACGAGGTGGAGGCTAATGATATTGCATTTATTTTGCCTGGAATTGTTCATGGAATATTTCAATTAGAACAGGAAACCATGGAGTACGAAAATATCATTTTTGATTCAAAAATGTTTGCCTCCACATTGGATGGTTTCTATGATAGTTTTCTATTACCTTTTTTTGAATGTGCTGTGTCGCTACCCACTATATTTAAAAGTGGGGTAACTGGATATGAAAGCATAAAGCGTTACTTAGATAGCAACGATAATATATCTATGCACAGAGAAGGTGCCTGGGGACTTGCTATTAAAGGCAATATGTATCTTTTACTTTTCAACCTGGTCACCCTTTATGAAGATAAAATAGATGCTTTTGCAAAGAAAAAAACAGACAGGCTAAAGCCTGTCATAAAATATGTGGAGCTTCACTATAGTGAACCCACCTCTATAGAAGCTATGGCAAAGCTTTTGGGCTTCTCCGAATCTCATTTTATGCGATATTTCAAAGAAGCCTTTGGTGTAAGCTTTGTCACATATCTAAATGATTACCGTCTATCCATGGCGACCCGTTTGCTTTTATCCACAGAGGAATCTGTTTTAACTATCTCTCAGCAGGTGGGATTTGAAAATCTTTCCCATTTCAATCGCCAGTTTAAACGCAAATACAATGTAACTCCCAGTCAGTACAGGAAGTCCTGACTTCTTTACTCTGCGTAGTACTCCTGGAACAGTTCATACATATATTCTATGTCGTCGTCTGTAGCGTTTTCATCATAGTACTCACGGTAGTATTCTGCAAAATCATCATAAGACATTGCGGCTATGGCAGCCATTTCCTCGTCATAGGAATCGTCATATGAATCATCATATGAATCATCATAGTTGTAATCGCTGCTGCCGCCCATCAAGCTTGAAATTGCATAGTATATTTCTGTGTCATCCCCAGATGCAATGGCATCACTAAGAGTTTGAACAGGCTCATAGTACTCAGCTGGAACATTTGCTTTTTCAAGGTTTCCAATAAGTGTATCAAGCTTTAGAGACTTTATAATGGCAAGCATATCATCTTCAGACATATTTTCAACATCGTATGTCTTTTCTGGAACTGTGATTGAATCCACATCTTCCATAGAAAATGACATTGTAAAGCTTGCGAAAGGATCCTCATCTGTAAGAACGCTCAGTCCCACCGTGCCTGATGTTGCCTGTGTATCAAATGAAAAATCATACTGTGCAAGTGTAAACAGCTGTAAATCCTCATCATAAATAGTATCTGTGATTCCCTCGTCAAGTGAGACAATAACATCACCCTTCATGAAGTGATTCTTTTCGTAGTTGTCCTCATCAAAATCTACAATCTCTATTGTAAACATATCTGTCTCATCAACCTGGAATGCATAAGAGCCATTTAATAATCCACTCTTTTTCTCGCCCTGGCCTTCAAATAAATACTCTGTGTAGCCATCATCAAATCTAGCGAGGATGCCGCTATCATTTCCTTTTTCTACTACATAGAACTCGATTATGCCTTCTTCTTCCTCTGGCTCAAAAGAGAAGCCCTTGAAATTGAATCTCTTGTCAAGATATAAGCAAACCTCTCCTATATCCTCATTTAAATCTTCATCCTCTTCGATTGCTTCCAGTTCAGTCTGTGTTTCTTCTATTGCTGAATCAAGACCTGATAAGCTATCCTCCCAGAATGCGTCATAGTCCTCATAGAGACCAGATTCGTCCATCTCAAGTACCACCTCAAACATTGGGCGCATCATTTCCTTTAGTTCTTCATCCTCATTAAGGATATTCATCATATCAAGTAAAACAGTGAGTGCTGTCTTCTTATCAAGTGTGAAGGAAAGCTCATGATATTTAGCTGTAACATCTGATGCTGTAATCTCAGACTTAGACTTTGTTATTTCAACACTTCCAAGGTCCTTTGCCAAAGCATCTGTGTATTTGCTAACAACCTTGTCCATATCCTTTGGAGCTGGATATTTTGAGATATAGGTTGCTATTGACTCTGTGTAAGATGCAAGGAATTCAAGCATTTCCTTTGTTTCTGCATCGCCTGAAACTTTTAAAGATGCATCATCTAATATGCCAGGTAATGCCATTAAAACATCACCTGTCTCAGCATCTATAACAGCATCCATTGTGGCAATTTCCTGACCATTTACTGTAGCCTTTAAATCAAAGCCCATCTGGTCTTCTTCAACATTCATAGCTACATCAGCTCTGCCGCTTTCAAGCCATGAAAGATCATAACCCATAGAGCTGCCCATGTCATCTATAAGGCTCTTAGCCTTTTCTCCGATAGATGCTTCTACAGAAAATGACATGTCGCCATTTAAATCAGAATAAGCATCCTGCATTGCATCATAACCAACTTCATATTGGTCAATGAAATCGTTTTTGCCGTTGTTAATAGCTTTTGCAATCATCTTTGCAGGGCTTGTAAATAAACCTAATGCAAAGCATACTAAAAGTGCAACAACTGCCACTGCTGCCACACCAATTCCAATAAACAGTCCTTTTTTAGAACCTGGTGTCTTGGTAGGCTCAGGAATATCTGCCGGATTAAATCCATAGTTGTAATCCTTTGAAGCATTGTCAGTTACAACTGTTGATTCAGTCTGGCTGGCCTCTGCCTCATCAACAGCGTTTTCCACTGCAGCCTCGGCTGTTTCTTCTACTGCATTTTCCTCTGGGGCAGTAGCCACCTCTTCTACTTTTGAAGCTGCCTCATTTGCTGCTTCTGTGGCTGCCTTAGTTGGTGTGCCACACTTTGGACAAAACTTTGTACCATCTGAAAGCTCATGCCCGCACTTTGAACAAAACATAATTCATCCTCCCTTTTTTGTTCCTGTTAAACATTATGGTGTTGTCTTAAAGTATTAATTAAATACCATATAAAGAATAATCCAATACCAAATAACATTAATGATTGTACATAATATCGGTCGTGAATGCAATACAAATAATGAAAAGTTGGACAAAATTTTTGTAAAAAGCGTCCCTCTTTAAAATCTATAAAAACCGGAGACAATATAGCTGATGCCATGATAAGTATTGGGGTAACTATGCCTAGTCCCTTAATGCTTTTTATTATCTCTCTTAAAATAGATGCCAGAGCAATCACAGTGACATCATATAATAAAAGTGCCACCACTTCTCTTAACGGATTGGTGAAAACACCTCCGTACTTAAGGCCTATTAATACAATGATAGATGGCACTATCATTATAACCACATAGTAAAGAAAATCTCTGCCTACCGAAAAGCTGGTGTGCCACCACACAAACAGACCATTTGCTTCATCCTCCAGATAATACATGGATGCCGCAATAGCAAGGAGCAGAAGCCAGAGAGATAGTATTCCTCTAAGAGGCATCATCAGATAGCTTGTAGCTTCCTCATCATGGGATGCCTGCCCATCCACATAGCCCATTTCAAAAAGATTGCCATCGATTCCATAATTATCAAACACATCCAGAATATGGTCTGTTTCCTCTGCTGTAGGATTTCCGTTATAAACATTTTCAGAAATGTATTTCACCGCTATTTGTCTGGCAACCATTTTATACACTCTGCTGCTTAGAATTTCCCGTCCTAATAAATGGGTCAGCCCCTCTTCTCGAATTACTATTTCTATTTTATTTTTCGTCCTGCCCTTTGTTGCCAAATCCTCTATCGCTGAATCAAGATTTTCAGGACAAATCCACCCCTGGCTAAGCTGCTGACTTTCCACATCCTTTATGAGTTTTTCCTCATCATCATAAAAAATGTATCTTAGGCTGCCTGGTGTTTCTTGTATGTTTTCCTTTAAGTAAATGCTGCCAGAATCTGCGCCTGGTATATAGACACCTATAGTCAAAAGCCCGGCATCTGCCGAACTCATGGCATTAAGCAGCAGCACCATAAGAGGAACCACCAAAAGCATAGCTATATAGCTTTTCTTTTTTAATAATCTTTTCAATAATAAAAAATAACGCATATCACCTAATCTTTTGCTTTCTAGCCCAAATGGCTATTAATAAAAATGTTGCTGTGTAAAAAAACATTCCTAGCAAATACATGCCCTGGGGATTATTTTGCAATACCGCAGAAAAATACGAGAATCCCACACCAGTGGGTATCATCTCCCCCACCTTTTGAACCAGCTCAGGGAAAAATGTCTTAGGATAAAAATATCCTGAAACATATCCCATACCTATATACAGCATAAAAGCTACCAGTATTTTATTGATTACCCCTATCAGCAATTCAAAAATCATGAACCCCAACGCAGAAAACATCACACTTACTGGAAGCAGTTTTACAGCAAGCTCATGCAAATGATTAAATCCCATAGCCTCCAGTTCCTCAGAAGTTAAAAATCCCGAGGATGCCGCAATTGTAAGCAGTGCTATTATTATAATCACGCAGATAATATTTATAGTGAGGAATGGAATGTATTCTCCTAAAACCTGACAAGCAGAATTTATTCCCTTGGATTTCATGAACTTGTGTCTGGCGTCCTTTACCCCTAAAAAATAGGATATGCCACAGAAGGATAAAAGCAGCATAAAAAACAGCATCAAGCCTGCAAAATAATAAGCTGGTGTGCTGAGTCCACCAGCCAGACCAAGCTCTGTGACTTCAGTAATATTAGTTCTTGAAATAAGAGCAGAAATATATGTCATAAACATATCATTGACCTTTTCGTGCCTTATATCCTTATCATAGCCCTCCTCCTTCATCAGGTCTCGTAAAGTACATATTCCAGTTTCAGAATTTACGATAATATTTGTGGCAATGAGAGCTATTTCATCCATCATGACATTAGATATGCCCTTTTGCCCTGAGGTGGCATAGTATTTAAGCCTGGCATCATTTGTCATGGCATTTAAAGCATCACTGAACTCCTCCGTAATTACGATATAAGCGGATACATCAGCCTGCCTGAGGGCTGCTTTGGCTTTTTCTTCGTCCTCATATTCCACAAGCTCTATCATATATCTGCTCTCGTCCAAAGTACCAAGCATATACACTCCAAGGCTAATCATTTCATCATCTGTGTCACCTACCACGCCCAGCTTATATCTTTGTTTTTCTGCTGAATAGGTGTCGCTGTGAATGATTGCAAAGCCAGCCCCTGAAAGCAAAACAGCTACCACTAGAATCATAGCAACTATGCCTGGCAGCAGCTTAAAAATTCTCTTGTATTGAATTAATAAATAATCTTTGAAACTAACCATTTCCTACAATCTTCCTATCAAATGCGGAATGTCTCCATCATATCTATAAGGCGTCATCAAACCCTCTTTGAGAATAAAACATTTATCACACAATTCTATTTCCTGAACCTCATGAGTGGCAATAATTAATGAACCCCCACGTCTTTTAAACTGCTCAAAATATGTGTATATTCTTTCCTTGCAAACTAAATCCAGTGCTGCGGTAGGTTCATCTAAAAGCATTAGCTTGGGGCTTGAATTGATTGCACAGCCAATTGTGAGTCTTTTTTTCATACCTCCCGACATCTGGTTTACAGGGACTTTGATAAACTGGTCTATGCCAAGCATGGCTAAAAACCCATCCTTTAATTCCTTTTTCAATTTATCCGAAGAATACCACATCCTCAGATTGTCCCAGGCTGTCAGCTCTGGAATCAATGGAGTTTCCTGGGGTACATAAGCCACCATATCGTTTCTGAATTTTGTGTTTTTCAACATGTCTTTTCCATCCATGTTAAAAAATCCAGCGTCTGGTTTTTGCAACCCTGCGAGTATACTAAGCAGGGTGGATTTACCACTGCCATTTTCTCCTAGAATGCCCACTATCTCCCCTGGTTCAACGTTAAAATCAACCCCCATTAGCACCTTGTGTTTGCCATAGTGCTTTTTGATATTTTTTATTTCAATCATTTAGAATCTCCTCGTAGTCATAATTCATGAAAAACTCCCGCTCTACAGCAAGATAGTCCTGGTAGTTATCCTTGGTAAGCTGATTCGTTCCAGAATAAAGGCAAGCCAATATCCATGAATTTATCCAATCTCCGTGATGACATTCATCACTATAATTGTCCAGATTGCAAATCATATCAAATTCTGTGTTGAAGGAAAACAGATGAATATTATCGCATTCAAGCATTAGCTTTATGGCATATTCCTCCACTGAAAGCCAACGGCTGACAGTGCCAAGCTCCATTTGAGAACCCCACCATGCCACAGAATATGGTGTCAGATAATAATAAAACTGTACATCTGGATTTTCCTTCGCAAGCTCAACCACATTTTCTGTTATGTTCTTACGAACCATTTCCTCTATTTCTTCAACAAATGGCTGTATTTCCTCTGGAGCTTTGTACTCGGTTCTATCCCCAAGCACAGCAGCTTTTCCAAATTCAGTGCCCTCCATCCAGTTGGAATAATCATCAAAGCTGGTGATGCCACCACTTTTCCCAGAGGCTGCATCTCTTAACATAGGAAAACAAATACTAAACAAAATGTCTTTATTGAAAATATAATTTACGTCATTAAATGGATTGTTATCGTAGAGATAATCCGGATACGAACCCAAATCATCCCTAACCCTGTCTGCATCATCCATAAGATAAGCGTAGTCTAGGGGTCTAACCACCAGCTTCAAATCAGGATTGTATTTGATAGCTTTTGCAATATTGTCATTTAATTCCTTGAAGGTGCCTCCCGCAAAAGGTACTTTTATAGAATTCACTTGAAAAAGCTCATCTAATTCGCTGGTTTTAAAATTTTCAGCCATGGATGTTCCGATAATCATTGCATCATAATCAAAGTGCCTGATAATGCCATCGTTTTGGCTTCTCTCATTATTTAATTCATAGTACAGCCCCTTTATTTGGGTGTGATAATGAAAATAAGGGTCTATAACAACTATAAAGGCTGATAACACAATTAAAATTATCAGTGTTACAGACAGTGTAGCCCTGACCCATTTTTTGCTTTTTTCCATTGCCAAATATCCTTAAAAATTAAAATACAAAAATGTGCTTATTCCACTAAAGGAAAGAATGCTAGCTGCAAGTAAAACACCTGTAAACAGCATGTTTTTTACAGTTGGTTTAAATGAGGCAAGCATTTCATTGGAACTTGGTGCCCCAAGGACTATTAATAATCCTAAGAAGTAATATATCCCCACGTAAATATAAGGCAGGGAGTTGGTTATAGACGTGTCCTCCAAAAGGAATTTAAGCACAGGTGTCTGAAAGCCATAAAGAATATTCACATCTATATTAGTGAAGTCTACATACAAAATCTGCTTAATAAACTCTATGGCATCGGAAATGCTGTTTGCTCTAAAAAATACCAGGGTGAGAATAAAAAAGCCCTGGGTAATCATCCAGCCTAATGCAGGATGCATGCTTTCGAAAAACTTCCTAAACATTCTGGTGACTATGACAAATATACCATTTAGCACTGACCAGACAACAAAGGTCCAGGCTGCTCCATGCCAAAAGCCACTGAGCAAAAATACTATAAATAAATTTACGTAAGTTCGCACATCACCCTTTCGATTACCACCTAATGGGATGTACACATATCTGGTGAAAAATCTGCTTAGGGTCATGTGCCAACGATTCCAAAATTCAGTTATTGTAAGGGACTTATATGGACTGTTGAAGTTTATTGGCAGTTCAATATTTAGCATTCTCCCCAGTCCAATGGCCATATCGCAGTAGCCACTGAAATCAAAATACAGCTGAAAGCAGTATGCCAGAATAACCATGATCGCATTGGTTGCCTTTAGGGATGGGACATCTTCAAATCCCCAGTTTACCGCCACACCAAATACGTCTGCCAAAAGAACTTTTTTACCCAAGCCAATGGCAAACATATAAAGACCGCTGGCCACATTTTCCCAGTTGATTGTTTTTCTTTTTTCATCTAAAAGCTGAGGAATCAATTCATCATGAGTGACGATAGGTCCCGCTATAAGCTGGGGAAAGAAGGTAACATAGCAGGCATATGTGAGAAAATCATAATCAGGCACCTGCCCTCTGTATGCATCCACAACAAAAGATATCTGCTGAAATGTGAAAAAACTAATTCCAAGGGGAAGCATAATATTTAGAAGTGGCAGATTTGTTTTTGCTATGGCATTTACGTTTTCAATGAAGAAATCCATGTATTTAAAATAAAGAATAATGCCAAGATTAACTGCCAGGGCAAAAACTAAAACAGGCTTTGTCTTTGTGTTTTTCATCCACCTGTAAAAAAGATAATTTGCCAGCACACTTCCTATGATAATAAGCAGATAAGCTGGATTAAAATATCCATAAAACCACAAGGACATTCCAAGCAAAAATAAATGTCCCAGGGCATATTTTTTAGTTTTGTTCAGCAAAAAATATCCCAGGAAGCAAATTGGGAAAAAACAAAATATAAATATATACGAATTAAAAAGCATAATACCCTCTAGAAAATAAAGTGTCTATCTACATACGATTTGGTTTCTGCCACCCTCTTTTGCCTCGTAGAGATTGGTGTCCGCACGTTTTAAAGCCTCGTCTGTGGTCTCTCCTGGCACCATAGCTGTCAGACCAAAGCTCATTGTTATCTGTTTTTCATTTCCAGGTATGATGATGGTTCTCACCGCATCTAAAATCATAGAAAGCTCTCTGTGGGCAATATCTAGCTCGCGGTTATCAAAAATCAGAAGGAATTCCTCGCCACCCCAACGTGCCACGAAGCCCTTTCCTACCATTCCACTTTTTAGCTTGCCTGCCACCTGTCTTAGCACTTCATCACCCATCTCATGTCCATAGGTGTCATTTACTTTTTTAAAGAAATCAATATCGCCAATACATACGCAGTATTTCATGCCCATGTCCGCCATGCGAACACGTATCTCCTCCAGCTTTTTATCTGCTGAACGGCGATTATTAAGCTCTGTAAGTGCATCAAACTCCACCAGTGTCTTGATGGCTCTTGCCATACTTTTACCGTCTGTTGCAAGGTTCTTTATTTCATCATCCTTTGTCATAAGCTCTCTAGGCATTTCATAATCAAACTCACCATTTGCCAGCTTGTTCATGTATCTGTCCATCTTGTAAATTCGCTCTGCAATTTTACCATTAAATCTGACCATAATAAAGCCGAAGAAAATAGCTACTACTATGCATACTCCCACTACTGGCAGCACATAATTTACAACCTGCTTTTGTACATCCTCTCCTGAACGACAAACAGCTATCATACCTATGACAGCACCATCTTCTCCCAGGATAGGTTTGTAGTAGGCAAAGCTTTTTTGTTCATAAACCATTACATTATCATAAAAAACGCTCTTGCCATTTTCTATAACATCATTTTTTACAACTGCTGCCGCCTTTGTTCCCATGGCACTATTGCCTGCTTTATCAACAAGTGTGGTAAGAACACGTATATCATCATGGAAAATCGACACATCAATATTTTGTATCTTTGACAGCTTTGCCATCAATGTGTCCTCACCGTTCAATAGCTGGTCACCTTTATATACCTGTGGTTCATTATTCTCATCCTCTTCAATGCGATAATCTCCCACATAGAACTCATCGAAAATAAACTCTACCATCTGGGCATCACGAACCAGCTCTGTTTCCATCTGGTCTGTAATGGACTTTTTAACTATGCTTGCGCTAACTGCCACAATTGCTATTGTCATAAGTGTAAGTGGCACCAGCGTTCTTTTTAGCATCTGACTTTTTAAACTATCTTTAAATTCATTTTTCGCCATAGTTTACTCCTTTTGAATATATAATACTTCAAAACACCCCTGATTAGAATAGGTTTTTGATTTTTGAAATTATGAAAAGAGCAGCCACCCATTAAGTGTCTGCTCTTTCCTTTGAATGATTAAATTAAGAAAAAGAAAGTTATTTATTGCGGCGTGCTTTCACAAGTGCAAATACCGATTGAAGAATTATGAAAATGCATAGGAGGGCAGCTGTAGCAATATTAGCCCAGCTGGAAAGTAGTTTTCCATTGGTATTTACTAAAACAGTGATTGTTCCATTTATAAGTACACCGAATAATGAGCCTATGACGTTTCCCACACCTCCCGTCAGGAGAGTGCCGCCTATTACTGCTGATGCTATGGCATCCATTTCAAGTCCCTGTGCCTGGTTTACCGAACCTGACATTGTGTTTAAGCAATACAAAAGTCCACCAATTGAGCAAAGGAAGGATGACAAAACGTGTGAAAGCATTTTAGTCTTTTTAACATCCAGTCCCATCATAGTTGCTGATGTCTGATTACCACCAACCGCATACAGGTTTCGTCCAAATTTTGTGTATTTCAGCATAAAAAAGATGATGATTAACACCACAAGAGCTATGATAACCGTTGGTCTCATATAAGGCACTACGATTTTTCCGTGCTTATTTACCTTACCTAAAAATTCAGGAAGATTGATTTTCGCATTTGCCCATGAATAAAACATTGGGTTGTCTGCTTCGGTAATGGATATCTGCCCCGAGCATATTACAGCTGTCATGCCTCGTCCAAAGAACATACCTGCCATTGTTACGATAAATGGCTGTATTTCCAGATAGCCAACCAGAAATCCTTGAACTGCACCAAAGACTAAACCTATTACAAGCACCAGTAAAACCATTGGTATAGCACCCATATGCCACTGGGTCATGCCATAAACCAAAAGCATGCAATCCATAGCAATTACAGAGCCAACGGAAATATCTATTCCACCAGTGAGCATTACACAGGTCATTCCGCAGGTGACACAAATAAGCCCAGCATTGTTAATAAGTACATTCAAAAATGTCTGCAAATTCCCAAAGCCCTTGTCCTGATAAATGATACAGCCCACTGCATACATAAATACAAAAAGGCAGATTGTGATGATAATTAAAACTGTATTTGAATCTAATTTCTTTTTCGTTTTCATTATGCTGCCTCCTTTACCTGTACTTTTTGAGCTTTCTGAGCTTTTCTAGCTGCTAGATATGCTTTGAAAGCAGGAGCCTGCACTACAACGATTATAATAACTATGATTGCCTTAAATACAGGAGCCTTGTCAGTGGAAACACCCATAGCAAGAAGTGTTGTGGTAATAGCCTGAATTGTATAAGCTCCTATAATCGAGCCTGCCAGATTGAACTTACCACCGCCAAGTGAGTTGCCACCTAAAGCCACAGCAAGGATAGCATCCAACTCGTAGTTAAGACCTATGTTGTTGGAATCTGCTGAATAGATTCTTGAGGATGCCACAATACCTGCAATACCAGCACATAATCCACATATCACATAGCAGATAAAGCAAATTATTTCTGAATTGATACCAGATATTCTGGCTGCACGTCCATTGATACCTACTGACTGTATGTATAGTCCTAAAGCTGTCTTTCTAAGAAGCACAGCCACAATTGCTATCACTACAATTGCCACAAACAGAGGGGTAGGGATCGGACAGCCTGGGATAAAGTTTCCTAAAAACTTGTATGGCTCATATCGTATATACGTTATTTGGTTGTTACAAAGCAATAATCCAATGGCTCTGGCTGCTGTGAATAAAATCAGTGTGGCTACCATAGGTTGGATTTTTAATTTTGCCACTAAAGCACCATTCATCGCTCCACAAACGCCGCCCATAAATATACCAAAAAGCATTCCAACTGCCATAGGTACTGCAAGAACTGAAACTGAATTGTTTCCATAGCCTGCCAAAAGCATGCAACAGCTACATGCAGACAGTGACATAACAGAACCAACGGAAATATCTGTTCCAGCTGAAACTGCTACTACAAGAGTCTGTCCAACAGCAAGGATGGCTATTTCAGAGCCACGATTTAAAATGTCTATTAAACGTCCATATAAAACACCATTATTTATGCTTATAGAAAAGAAAGCCGGTGATTTTATCAGATTTATCAAAAGCACCAATATCATACAGAAAATTGGTAAGAAAAGGGGCTGTTTTGTCAGCTTTTTAAAGTTTTCCATAGTCTACACACCTCCCGCAATAGCTGCCATAACAGATTCCTGTGTCATTTCTCCAGAGATTTCTCCCACCTGGGCACCATCACGCATTACATACATTCTTGTGCAGGTACGAAGCATTTCTTCTATCTCTGATGAAATAAATACGATACTCATGCCCTCTTCCTCAGCAAACTTAAGTGCCAGCTTCTGGAATTCTGTCTTTGTACCAATATCGATTCCTCTGGTTGGCTCATCCAAAATCAGAAAATCAGGATGTGTGCATAACCATCTTGCCAGAATAACCTTTTGTTGATTACCACCAGATAGCTGATTGATAGGTGTTTCCCTAGAAGCTGTTTTGATTTGAAGCATTTCGATGAATTTGTCTGCTATCTCGTTTTGTTTAGCAACTGGTATCTTTTTAAATATACCGTTTCTAGCCTGTAGGGCCAGAATAATATTTTCTCTCACAGAAAGCTCCCCTATACAGCCGTCTGCTTTTCTATCATCAGGCAAATATCCCATTCCAGCCTTTATAGCATCAAGGG
>CAMNPQ010000052.1 GCA_946548305.1 uncultured Pseudobutyrivibrio sp. | reverse complement strand
GGTATCGGTGTGCAGTCTGATCATGAAATTTTCTGTGCGTTTAATACCAATCAGTGGGTCTGAGGTCTTATAGGCGATGAAATCCACCTCCTGTGCCCCACCTGATGCCACAATCACACCATTTTTGTTGGTGGTTGTGTAGTAGGCAAATGGTGCAGCTGATGAAAAGCTGAATGCAGTGGTGACTGATTTTAAGCTCTCACCTGTTTGGGTGTCCACACCATCATTTATGTTTGACATGCGACATGTGCCATCATACAAAGACACACCTGCTATGGAAATGGATTCTGACTGTATTTCATTATCCATTGCCTGTCTGCCCTCGTTATTATCTGTCACATTAATACCACAGGTGGCTGCCAGCTCGTTTTTAGCTGCTGTTCCCACCAAAAGTGAACAGCTTGCAACAGATGAAAAATCAGGAAGACAGCCCGTAAAGGCGATAGTGTCTCCTCTTTGGGCAAGGCCCATGGTGCGCACCTCGTCACCTGATTCCACATACTGTCCTAACACAGACAGCATCACAGGCATGGTGACATTTCTGGTCCATCCACTTTTATCCTTGTATTCGATTTTGATAGCCATAGCTTCCACAAAATCAGAAGAAACAGGACTTAAATCGTTGGCTGATTTTTTCAGATAACTTTCTATACCTGCATCTAAATTATCTGCGAAATCTATTCTGATGGAATACAAATCGTCAAAAGGAATAGCTGTTGCAGTATCTTCCTCTTTAACCTGCTCCAAGTCAAAATACTCAGAAGAAGCACCACCAATATTTATCAAGGTGTCACCCTTTGCTGAAAGTGTAAGAGTTCCAGCCTTTTTCTTGGTAAGCTGACTGATTTTGTTTTTTCCTATTCCAAAGAAATATTTTCCAGAATAAAATCCGTACTCCCCATAGCCTGCTACACTGGTGACTTTGCTTACAGTCATACCCTGTACCGACCATGAGCCTGTTGTCATAAACACTTCTATGGCATTTACCTTTGTAAGCCCGTGCTCAGCCTTGAACAGGTACTCATCCACCGACCAGGTGGACAATGCCTTTGGCTCTGTAGGTTCGTTTTCAGTGTAGCCCAGGGAATTGAGTATCTCATGTCTTTTGGTTACTGTGGCGTTTGTTCCCCCTTTTGCGTTCATGTAGTCATAGCTCATTTTATAAGCATCTTCCTGAGGGAATAAATATTTGGTACGGGCTGCCCCGTTGCCATCAGTGTATCGCACTGCAAAATAATGAACACTCTCGCCGCTTTTTATACCTGTAGCAACTGTCAGTGCATATAAGTTTTCCTCTGCCGGAGTGGACTGGGTGGAAGCAATCATTTCCTCCACTGAACGTGCTGGAAGTGTTGGGTCGCTGCTGCCGTCTACTGTGTAGCTTGCCCAGTCTTTTGTAGTGATACTAATGCTGTCGTCTACTTCTTCGTCTTCTGCATTTTCAGCATCTCCTGTATTTTCAGCATTGGCTTCATTGTCATTGTTTTGAGCATTTTGTTCCTGATTTTCTGTGTTCTGGACAGGCTGTTCTGCTGGCTGCTGTTCAGCTGCTGGCTGTTCTGCAGGTTGTTCTGCTGGCTGCTGCTCTGCTGCTGGTTGCTCCACTTCTGTAGCAAAAGCCGTGTTTGCTGGCAAAGAGCATAGAGATAAAATCATCGCCAGTGCAAAGGCAATGATTCTCTTTTTTAATATTTTGTTTTCATTATTTTTGCGTAAACTCTTCCCCATGAAAACCCATCCTAACGACTATCTAAATTCCAGTATTGTGCCAAATCCTACCATTTCAAACACTTCCATAACATATTCGGATACATTGCTGACAGACAGCTCTCCCCCATTTTTATGTACCGTTATATAAAGTCTTTTGATTACCCTAAGACCTGCCGAAGAAATGTATTTCAGCCCCTTCAGATTTAAATTCAAGCTGGTAAACCTGGCAGCCATTTTTAAAAACAATTCTTCCGTCGCCTCTGCGTTTGAGGCATCCAGCTTTCCTGTCAATATCAGTTCACCTTCGTCGCCTCTGTCCACTAGTTTTATATCCATGCTATGCCCCTCTTTTCTTTCTCATTTTCTTAACATAAGCTGCCAAATCCTCTACAGTGATGTCCATTGTGAGAGCATCCACTTCTTCCATTCGCTCCTCAATATCCATCTCGTTGTATGATTTCAGCTGCTCATCCAGAATTGACATCAAATCAAAGCTGAATGCATCATCATCATCCACTTCTTCATCCTCGTCCTCATCAGAATCGTCGTCTTCATCATCAGAGAATGCTTTTAACAAGTCAAATTCTTCATCATCTTCTTCATCTTCTTCATCTGACTCATATTCTTCTGTCTCTTCTGATCCTTCAAAGGACTCTTCTAATTCTTCATCTTCATCCATCACTTCTTCCATATCTTCCATATTCTCTGGCTCTTCTATTTCTTCTGGTTCTTCAAATTCCTCAAATAATGTCTCTTCTGGTTCTTCTGATTCTTCAAATTCATCCAAAAGTGATTTTTCTGGCTCTTTTATTTCTGGAGCCTTTGGAGCTGTCATCATTTGAAGCTCCATTTCTCTTCTCACTTCACTTCTTATCAAATCAATGATTTCTGTGATGTTTAAAGGAATACCCTGAGAGCTTGTCATTCGTTGCGCATTTTCCAAAATATTTTCATTTTCCTTAGCTGGCAATTCAGATGGCAGCTCAGATGGTGCTTCTATTGTTTCTTCTAGTGGCTCTTCTGGTAGGTCGATATCATCAAACTCATCATCCCTTACAAAATCCTCAGGAATTTCAGGCTCCAGCTCTTCAAAGGTGATGCCCTTCACTTCCTCAAGCATATCCATTCTGTCAGCTTCCTCTGGGGTGATTTCCTCAAAATGGATAGTATCCTTTCTCTTTGAGCTGATTATCTTTTCTACGTCCTTTGCCAGGACTTTTTCACGGACATTTTCCTCATGGGCAGCTCTGCTGTCTCCTATGAATTCCTCCCAGTTTTCCTTGCCGCCTCTGCCCTCAAAGTACCTGCTTTCATAGTCCATGTTTTCAAACATCTGCACCATGGTATCAGGCACGGACACCTTGAAAAATGAACGGCTGGTAGGGCTCATTATGGTAAAAGCATGACCTCTTGGGGCGGTGAGGATTTGCTCCTGCTCCAGTGGGTTGATTCCACCTGCCTTTTCATACAGGCGGCACAAATCATCCATATCGTTTGGAGCCAGTCCAAAGATAAAGCTGTACTGACATGCATTGATAATAGCTGTAGATTTTCTGGCAATCTCTTCGCTACCCACAAAATCCTTGATGTTTTGTGTGATGACAATCTGCATACCATTGTACTTTCGTATACGTTTTGCCAGCTGGAACATGAAATCCAAAGCCACAGGATATTTATTGTCAATAAACACATGGGCTTCATCTATTACTACAACTATTTTTCTATTTAATCCGTATTTACGATTATAGTCTCTGTTTTTGATAATCTCGTTGTCTATGTATTTAAGTACCAGAAGCATCTGGGCATTTGCCACGGTCTGGTTTCTGTTTGATAAAAGTGACTGGAAATTAAACACAGTAAAGTTTTCTTCTGTGGTGACAGAAGAAGGACCGTTCCAGATAACAGAATTTCGCCCGCCAGTAGAAAACTTTGAAATATAGTTCATCAAAGTCTGGAGCATGCTTCTAAGGTACTGGTTGTCAGTTCTTTGGAACTCAGCCAGTACCACATCATACAAATCATCAAAAATAGGATAGTCCTCTGGTGAAAGTGCAGCCAGATTTGTCTCTGCCACAATGCCCTTGTTGGCATAGGTGCGCTCCACCAAAGAATTCAGATATTCCAGTGAATCCTTGTCTATATCTGGAAGTATCTGCTTGAAAAACTCCTCCAAAAACTGCAAATGAGTGGCAAAGCTTCCACCTGCTGCTTCATCCCCTGCCTCATCATCCTCCAAGGCTGTGATGATGTGGAATGGATTCAGACGACCCTGGGACGCATTTCCCACATTGATTACCTTGCCGTGCAGGTTGTGTGCCAGCTCCATGTACTCGTTTTCGGGGTCTAAAATAAATATTTTGGCATCCTCGGAAGCCATATTTACAAGTATTGATTTTGTACCATAGGATTTACCTGCACCAGATTTACCTATGATTACCATGTTGGAATTTACTCTTTCAGAATCTCGTCTAAAGAAATCCATAAATACAGGCACGCCTTCATGTTCCCCAAGGCGTATTCCACCCTTGTCGGAAATGTTGGCATATACCCAAGGATATATGGCTGCCACAGTATTTGCTGGAATTCCTCTACCATCCTTTATAAATGGGTCGTAAGCTGACACCTGAGATGCAATGAAAGCCTGTAGCTGCACAAAATCCAAAGGATTAAGTCTCATGCCTGTCTCCACCCAGTTTCTGGAAACAGTTTTTTTCATGTCAGCTATTACAGGCAAAATAGAATCTTTTACAAAATCGCTGTCTGTGGTACTCAGTGATGTCTTCACTGAATCGTACATTGAAATATACACATTCACAGTAAGTAGAGCTTCATTGTCCTGCTGCAATGTCACCAGAAGCTCACTTAATGTCTCAATATGCTCTTGTAATTCAAGCAACTTAGAATCCACATTTGTGGTGGCATACTGCCCCCTGAGTTCTGCCAAAGAACGGTCTATTGCCTTGACAGATGCAGCTCTATCCATAGGTGTACATTTCACCACTACCTTTGTGCCAGGAATAGACATAACTCCTGCCAGCCATGCATCCCCCACAGCAGAAGGATAGCTAGCCACCTTCAGCTGATGTGTCACAATTTTATTGATGCGCACATTTCTGGTGGTGATTCTGAGACTTTCAGGCATAGCCCATGCCACATAGTCTTCCTCATCCAGTTCATCTATGTCTCGTTCTTCGAAATCAATGCTGTTGGTGTATTTTAAAAATACGCACAGCTCTTTTTTATCTGTAAGTCTTCTCACAGGCAGCTCGCCCTCAGCCAGCTCCACTAAAGCCAGCTTTGTTTCTATGAGAAGCTGATTCTTGTCACTGTTAAATAAAGCGATGTAATAAAAAGGATTCACCACTTTGTTATCAAAGCAAATGTCTCTAAGAGCGTTTATTCTGTCGTATTGCACTTCCACTCTTGCCTTTAGCTCTTCCTCGTTTATAAGACCGCTTTCATAAGACGCACGCAGGGCGTCTAATTTGTCATATTCCTTGTCCAGATAATCGTCATATATGATTGGACGTTCTATTTTTATAATATTGAATGCAAAATCACTCCGTAGGGAACGGAGTATTTTTCCAAAATGATCCTCTATGGATGCATTTCTTCTGTGTTCACTGAAGAATCTGAATTCCACCGGGTCTACTTCTATGACGGTGCCATAATACTGCCCGTCATATTCGATAAACCCATCCTCCACACCTGTGAATGGAATGATATCTTCAATGAAATTCTCTTCTTTTTCTTCTTTTGCTTCCTGCTTTCTCTTTTTTCTGATTTCACTGCGCTTTGCCCTGGCAAGCCAGATAGCATTTTTTTCTTCGTCTGTGGCAGCTTTGCTTTTCAGTGTCTTTTTCTCTTCCTTGAAAAGTCTTTTTTCAGCCTTTCTTCTCTCTCTAGGGCTCAACTCATAGAAAGGGTCTTCCTCCAGCTTTTCATTCAGCAGTTTGAAGTAAAGTTCCTTTTCTGTGCCCTTTGCCTTTGCCATAAGGTGTTCGTCATCATACACTCTGAAATATCCCCTAGGAAAAGACAGGTATTTCAAGGAGTTAATCAAAAGCACATAGGTAGGCTCGGTGTCTAGCCTGAATACAAGTATTGCCCCTATTGCCAGTATCACCAAAGCGATGTAGAGCTTGCCAGGAATAGAGGAAAGCAAAACAAGGGTCATCAAACCTAAGGTGATGACAGCCACTACCACATCACCTATAGTTATGCCTTTAAATAATTCAATTTTTACTTTAGTCTTTCCTGGTATAAGTCTCATATGTTATCCTGTCACCTTTTTTAGTTTGTTATCAGCCACCCACATTTCTCTGTGGTGGTGGAATAGCTGCTTCCTTTTCTTCTTTATTTGTTCCAGGTGAGGTATTTGTTCCAGATGCTGTGTTTGCTTTAGCTACTGCAGCTGCGGTACTGCCTTTAGCTGTTGCAGCACTGCTTGCTCCTGCTGCGTTGCCTGCTCCTGCTGTGCCACCTGCTCCTGCTGCACCACTATCACCTTTTTTGCCCTTAGAACTAAAAATATTTCCACTTGGGGTAGCCATTTTAACACCTTTGTACGCCAACTTTCCAAGACCAATTGTTCCCTGGTAAGCCATTCCCAAAGCACCTGAGGTTTTGGCATCTGCCCTGTTTTGTTTTCCCGATACCCAATTGGCAAACTTGTTGCCACCTACTAATCTGGCTGGCATAGTATTCATGAAGCCTGTAGTACGTGTCATTGCTGCACCTGCAAAGCTTCCCTTGAAGTAGTTTGACATGTCACCTGCTGAAATAGACTGCCATCCAGCATTGTCTGCCAAAATACCTGTAAGTATTCCATTTGCCCTTGATATAGCTTCTATACCTGCAAATATCAAAGCCACTCGCCCTACCATATCCACCACTATATTGTTTGAAAGGATAAGGCCTGGGGATAAAATAATAGGCAAAAACAGTAAATACACTCTCATGGATATAATCGTGGCAAACACTGAAAACGCCTGAACCAAAAATGCTGTGGTCCACTGTTTTGTCTTGCCTCCATCATCTAATGGCATGATTGCAAATATAGGTGGTGCAATCAGATACAAAAACAGCAGGTTAAAAATTCTGGCAACACTGTTTACTATGATGATTGCCATGTTTAAAGCTAGAGCCACTCCAGCCACATATACCACCAGATAATTCATTTTAGTAAGACCTATATCGAAATCCTTGTTTACATCCTTTAGCCTGTACACATTTTTTGTCCCTCTGTAATAAGGAGCTCGCACTGGGTCTGTAAATGATGGATGCTCATTGTAGGTACTGTTTTTGGCTGCTCCATCCACACCATTTCCCATGGTGCCTATTAAAAACAGAGTCTTTCCCAGCTTTACCTCTTGCTGCTGCTCTTCCTCTATCCTGTCATAGGAAGAAAGTACTGGTATGTTTGCATTTGCCTTTAGCTGTGCCATCACATCATAGATGGCATTTGCTATGCCTTCGTTGTATACATCCACAGGCACATCCCTTGTGTAGTCGGCAGCATTTGCCAGCTCCTGTAAAAGGGACTGCCATGTAACCATCACTTCGTTATTTTCATCTCTGGTTTCGTAATAAAATTTAAATACTCCCTGGTCTGCCAGATAATTCAAATCCCCTCTTATTTCGTTGTAGCAGGAATTGACGTTGTATCTGTTTTTGTAGGAAGGATTCAGGGAATAATTTCCTATGGTGTTGAATATTCTTGCCATAGCGGCATATTGTTCGTCAGTATATTCTATGTGGTCATTTCCCTTTGACAGGTCTTCCGCATGGTCAAACACGTATACCACCTGCTGAATCAGTATGTTGGTGCCCATTATGATAACTGTCATTCCCACGTTCAGTCCCACTATCAGAAGAATGGTTTTCAGCAGATTGGTGAGAATCTGACCTATGGACATTTTCACCTTGTCGTCTAAATCAAATGCCTTGCGTATCACTGATATAATGGCAAATGTGAATGCCAGTACTATACCGATAGCTGCCATTCCTAAATACACTCCAGTGATTGCCCCGTTAGAAAAGAAAATACTAATCAAATAGTCTTCTGGAGAACCAACATCAGTAGTGTATGTAACCTTCTTAATACCAGTAAAAATGTCCATCAACTCTTGAATCCAGTCGATAACCATGCAAAGACCTATCTCCATGTAGTACAGAAGTGTGTATACAAAATTATAAAGGAAATAATTCAGTCCTTCTTTTATCCAATCCATTGGGTTCAAACTCATACTAACGCACCCTCAGTCTCTTTCTTGAAACATACATATATACTCCCACTCCGATAAACACAGCCACTATTAGGGCTACGAAAATGATTCCCTGCACATTTAAATACATGCGGATAGTAAAATCCTTTGAAACAGAATTTCCTGCATCGTCAAATACCGTCACTCTGTAGCTTCCCACTGAGCGAAGCACTCCATTTGAAGGGGCATTCACTTCTTCGTCATTGAAAATCACCTTTACTGTGTCAGTCTCCGCAAGACCTGTGATGGTGACTGGTCCATTTGCCACACTTCCATTTATCCCCACAAATTCCACTGTAGGCAGGGTGTGGTCTATTTCCACCCTTAGGGAATAATTTATCCCAGAGGATGTACATCTGTAGGCTATGTCATAAGCTCCTTCCGCAGATAAATCCACGGTTCGGCTGTAGTTTGGAGCCTGCATCACATCATCCTTTTCCACTGTCTGTATCACAAACCCCTCTGGCAAAGTGTATGATGTTATCTGACCGGTTTTTTCTGAAACTATGTCAAAAGAAAGCACTTGCTTGTCAGTTTCCTGCCCTGACACCACTAAAGAATAGCTTCCTGGTTCTGTGATTTCAGCCAAATCCACATCTGTAGCTTCCTTGCCCTTGCAATACAAAATGGCATCCATTTCCTCTGGCAAGGTGATGGTCACACTGTCGGTGACTATCATGCCATTGCACACCGTAGAGGACACCTGTCCCTGATACCCCGACACTGAATAGTTGAAGGTGTGACTGTCCCTATCGTAGGTGCTGCCATCTGGCAGCTGCACACTTTTTGCCACTATTTCGGATTCTTCAGCAACAGGGGAACCGTCATAAGGGCTGACAGACCCTGAATAGTCTATATTTACTTCTGGAGAAACCAGTACTGTTGCAATAAATGGCAACATCACCAGTTTGCTTAATAATCCCATCGTCTACCCCTTTTTACTATGCTCCCATTTCCTCATCTTCTTCGGCTTCATCAGTGCCTAACACAATTTCATTTCTCATTTCCAGGTCATAGAATACTTCGTCTGCTCTGAACATATGAGAGCGAATCTCGCCTAAATCCATCTGCCCCATCTTATAGTAAGGGCACTGGTAGCTAGGTGTGTATTTTGTTCTAAGCGGATAATTACCAAAGGTAACTATAATAGCATTTCCTGTAGATTCCTTGTTGTTTAGCATCTGTAGCTCTGATGGGTAAATCAAAGGTCTCACCTGAGTCTGAGCTGACAGGCTTACATCACCTTCTTTAGAGCCGATGCTGGCTGATGTGGATGTGGTTTTAACTGTCATATTTCCACACAGCTTTGAAAATTCTTCACAGGTGCCTATATCGTTTGAACCGATAAACATTTTCATACCACAGTTTGATTTAACAATGTCTGCCACCTCATTGCCGTACACATTAGAAAGCTGTGAGTATGACTGAACCACCATGTTAAACCAGATTTTACGGCTTCGACCTACGGTAATCATCTTGTCGAATTTTTCGATTTTTGGCATGTTACCAAACTCATCCAAAATGAAATATACATTTCTAGGAAGTGACAAATCCTCTCTTGCGGAAGCCACCTTTATCAAAGCCTTGTACATACACAGGATGAAAACTGCTGCAAGACCATGTCTTGTGTCCTTTTCATCAGGTATTTTCATAAACAGTGCTGTAGGCTTTTCTGCAAATGATGCAGCGTCTACATCAGTGGAGCTTGTGAGTCCACACAAGCCTCTATCATTAAACATATTCAGCTTATCAAAGGTGATAGACATATAACTTGACATAGTCTGGTCAGCTGCTGAAAGCACCTGTCTGGATAGAGTGTATGCCTGTGAAAGATGATTGCGCCCTTCAAAATATTCCTTTAATGTAGCAAAATTGTTTTCTGAATTTGTAAGAGCCTTGTTTATATTGAAGAAGTTAAATTTATCCTTGGTCATTTCAAGTCGTTCGTCTTCGGAGTCTTCTAGCATTGCAAGGCAGGTAGCCATGATAATGGACCTTGCGCCCTTTTCCCAAAGTGGATCCTTTTGGTTTTCAACAGGACATATAACGGAAATCAAATCGTTTAAATCCTCGTACATTTCGTCATATATCTGCTGCTTTTTTACCATTACATCATCTAAGCAATGCGATGGGTCGGCGTAGGCTTTTCCATCCCATTCGCACCAGAATTCTCCTGGCTCTGCCAGACCATCAATCTGCTGTAAATCAGGATAATCCTCCATGTCGTCCTTGTGTCCCACCATGCCATCTGCTGCATGGGCATAGTCCTGATACATATCGTAAATAGAGTCCAAAGGATTCCAGCGGCTGGAAGAATAGGTGTCACGCAAGTCCAAAAGCAGCACTTCATAGCCACGTTCCTGCAAATATTTTGAATGAAGAGAAAAAAGCTCTCCTTTAGGGTCAGTCATAATCATGGAGCTGCCGCAGTTTGTGGAAGCTAATAGCTGTATCATAGGATTGATAAAGGTGGTGGTCTTACCACTACCAGTAGCACCTATGATTAGGGAATGTGCGCCAGATAAGAAATTCACCTGCAAATGATTTTTCTTGTCCAGCACCGCCCTGACAGGTATTCCATCCTTTTTCACATTTTGCAGATTCTCGTAGGAAGAACCTGGAAAATATCTGTCCCTTTCCTCTTCTGTAAGAAATCTGCTGTTTTCCAGAGAGCCTCGCACCACATCTGCCTCGCCGTCTTTTCCAAGAAGGTTTTTATTGCTTTTTAAAAAACGGCTCATGTTGTTTCCAGATAAAAGATAAAGGATGGTGCCTATCACATCTGCCAAAGCACCTATCACCCATGTTTTCCATTCTATGAGATACAAAATATCTATGGAAAAGCTATCAGGGTCTCCAATAGCAAACATGTAGTCACCAAACACTCTCAGGCCAAAGCCCACAATACCTGCGGACAAAACTAAAAGTGCCAGCATGATAACTATTCGTAAAATATTTAATTTGCCAATGGTATTTTTTAAAAAATCTTTCATAGCTCCAAGGTTCCAAAATATACAAGATTCTGTTGTAGATATAAGGTTTGCCACTCTCGGTCAGGGTTGTCTAAATAGTCCTCTTTTCCTTTGGTCAGGAAAATATCGGGGACAACTGTAAGCTTTGTTCCGCCAGGCAGTGTCTTGATACCACCTTCATAAAAACCACTTTCCGCGGTAAAACGAGACAGGCTACGAATGTTTTTTTTGTCACCGGCACTTAGATTAGCATTGTTATCCGACAGCGGTATCATAAATGGACCCCAGTTCGGTTCATAAAAGCAAGAATAAATTCTTCCTTGGGAGCGGTTTTCCACTGTAGCTCCATTTCCCAAGTCCATTTGTCCACAAACTACCAAGCCGTAGTTTACAAGTGTTGAACTGTTATCCAGCCAGAAGTTTGCCGACTTCATGGTGCCATCTGTAAGGTTTTTAGCACAGTTCATACCTGAGTAAATAGCACCGCCTTTTTCCACGATTATATCTCCACTATTGCATTTGATGGTCCCGCAGCCTAGAGAATTGCTGTCGTCTCCCTGCAAAAATGGATAAATGGTGCCACCATCCTGAACAAGTATAGTGCCCCCATTGTTTATAATGGTTCCATTATTTATGAAATCACCACTAACAGATAAAATACCACCCTTTTCGATTGTAACGGTGTGGCCTCCCGGGAGAATAACTCCCTGCTGACTTTCCTCAGAGCCTGTGGCATCCACATAATTGCTGGCACTTATGGAAAGCATCTGATTAGCTCCTATGGTGACATCACCTTTTATAGCTGAGTAGCGATACTTTGTTCCTATAAACCATTTAAAGGTATTCCATTCCTTATCCTGAGACCTTACGTGTAAAAACCTAAGTCCTTCGCCTACTGAAAGTGTTGGGTCTTTGTGATGGCCTTTGTTGTAGAATACTCGCCACACTACTCTGGGATTTCTGTAATCATCCTCCTGTGTATAACCATCAGGTATGTCGTCGTTGTAGTCGTCTCCCGATTCATCCAAATCCAATGATTTAAATGTCCATTCATAACCATATTCATTGCCATGGAATTTGATAGCACTATTATCTTCATCACCCCAAGGCTCCATTACATAATCATAGCCATCTTCAGCATTGGGTCCTCTAGACAACTTCATCATGTACACTGGTGCATCGCTATCGTCAATACCATCATTGTCTCCATCTTTGCCACCATATTTTACATACAGGCAATCCCTGTCATCATCAGTATAAAATGTGTCTCTATATGGCTGCACCTGAGGGTCGCTTCCCACATCAATACCTTCGGCTCTGTCTGTCAGTCGAATATAGTAGGTTTCATCTTCTAATATCCACTTTTTGTCCTTAAAATACTCTTTATAAATAGGGTCGTCATTTGTAAATCTATGGGTAGCTCCAGGCACTGGATCTGCATTTGGTCCAAGCCATATATCATCAGGAGCCACAGCCCCTATATATCCATCATCTATGGCACCATCTGACCTTGTCCATACCAGCATAGACAAATGCCAATCCGTGTCTGTTGGATAATCATCACGATTTACCCTGTCCCATCGGTAGTAAACCACTTCACCAAACACGTCATTCAATACTTGGGCTTCCTCTGCACTGTTTACTTCTTCAGTAGTAGGTGCTTGTATTGGATCATCAGTCATTTCTGGTTGTTCAAACAGGTCATCCGTCACCTGGTCGGTCTGTTCACCAGCTGCATTTTCTGTAGCAAAGGCTGGTGTATACATCCCTGCAATGGAGCACGCACAGACTAATGATATGAGCATTTTTGCTGTTTTTTTCTTTAAGCCTCGGGTATTTTTCATAGCAAGCTCCTAATGAACATTTATCTGTTTACGTTTGAATACATCCACTCTGTAAGTATTGGGGTGGCTATTCTAAGGGCAACAATCAAAACGAAAATTAATACAAAGCCGATAATGGCACTCTTTAAATGCTGCTTTGCCTTTTCTCTGTCCTGAGGCTCTTCTGCCCTTGCATACTTTACACCTAGTAGCACGCAGTAAAGTGAACCAAGTGCTGCCACAAGAGGAATAGCTGCTGAAAGCACTGAATTAATCAATCCAATGATTGGCTCTGTTACTTTGTTTAAATCTGCTGATCCTTTGTTTGAATCTGCTGCAAATACTGACATTGGATTTACCATAATGGCTGTAGAAAGGGCTGATGCCTTTAGTCCTAGCTTTAAAAGCTTAATCTTTGCGCTATGTAAACTATTTTTAATACTCATAATACAGGTCCTCCTTTTTCCTTGTTATCAATAACTTTTACATTTTCTTTTTGTGGTTGTTTTTCTTCAGAATGAGCATCCTTTAAAGGCCGTTCTCGTTCTAAAGAATTAACCGTACGTATCATTTTTTCTAATGTTTTCTCTGGTGTTTTCGGAACACATTGCCCCAGTGTCTTCAACACCACTTCAATTCTTTGTTCATCCATCGGTCTTCCTCTTACTGTGAAAGATGCTTTTTTAAATCTTTTCGTCCTCGTAACAGTTCGGATTTGATAGTGTTTTCTGGTCTTTGCAACATGCCTGCTATTTCCTTTGTATTTAGCCCGTTGTAATAATAGAGTTCGATGATTTCTCGTCTATCCTCCTTTAACTTGCTCACCGCATTACGAACATCCATTATTTCTTCCTGTGAAATACCTGTACCGGAAAATGAAACAGACATTAACGATTCGTCGAACAAATCATCATCTTTGCTAGTTTCGAACTTTCGCTTTATTAGGGAATCCTTTGCCGAATTTACAGTTACCCTCAGTAACCATGCCTTTCGGTGCTCTTCACTTTCAAATTCCCTTTCCCTGCGAAAATACCTGTAGAACACATCTGCGTATACATCATCTGCATCTGTAGGATTCTTCATATAGCGCATTGCAACTCCATAGACCATGTCACTGTATGTGCGTACTATCGTTTCTCCGTTCATAAGTAAGACCTTTCTTATCTCCAAATCGGTGCAATTATTTTATAGGTTTTTGATTTTCATCAGAAAATCAAGAACCGGAGATTGACCAATATTTT
>CAMNPQ010000051.1 GCA_946548305.1 uncultured Pseudobutyrivibrio sp. | reverse complement strand
GTTTTTTTCAGGGACTTCGTACAATGATTCCAAGTGCCATTTCTCAAATCGGAGAACAGATAGTAAACGCAATTGTTTCTGTTGTTGCTGCTAATATTCTGTTTAGCTATGGAAAAAAAGTGGGTGGAGTATTAGCTGACGTTAAGGGATATTCAGCTGCTTTTGGAGCTGCTGGAGGTACTCTTGGTACATCTATGGGTGCAGCCTTTGCTTTACTCTTTATTCTTTTTATATTTTTCACATTTAAAAAAGTATTTAAAAGAATGATGAATAAAGACCTGCACAAGCATTTGGAAGGCTATGCAGATGTGCTGCCTATATTAATCATGACTATCATACCGGTACTTTTAAGTACTACGGTTTACAATATAAGCTCAATCATTGATCAGGGAATTTTTAAGAATGTGGCTTTCTTACAAGGCTATGATTCTCATACTATCAGTGAATACTGGGGGGTATTTACAGGTCAATACAAGGTATTGATAAATGTACCCCTTGCCATTGCTTCGTCCATGGCAGCATCCACTGTGCCAACTCTTACAGCTGCATTTAATTCAAACGATAGCGCGCTTGTAAAAAAACAGATTAATATGGCAAATCGTTTTGTAATGGTAATCGCTTTTCCATGTGCCGTTGGATTGATGGTTTTAGCTTCTCCTATAATGAGGCTTTTATTTAATGATGCTGAAGAATCATCTGCATTAATGCTTATTATTGGTGGATGCTCTGTGGTGTTTTATTCTTTATCCACCCTTTCAAATGGAATACTTCAAGGTATTGATAAAATGACTATTCCAGTAAAGAATGCGTTAATTGCATTAGTTGCCCATATTGCTTTACTACTGGTATTGATGGAAGCATTTAATTTGCATATATACGCTGTTATTATTGCAAACGCTTTTTACGCCTTACTTATGTGCTTTTTAAATCAACGTGCTGTTCTTATTTCATCCAGAGCTCACATTGATATGAAAAAAGTAGTATTAATTCCACTTGGTGCATCGGTAATTATGGGTCTTGTGGTATATCTGGTTTATCACATGACAGAAAGCCTGTTACTATTAAATGCCACAGAGAAATTGGCAAATTTGCTTTCCTGCATAATTTCTATCTTTATAGGAGTAATTGTATATTTTATTTTACTTTTAATGCTAAGGGGTATAGATGAGGAAACATTGCTTAAATTCCCTGGTGGACGAAAGCTTTGTAATATTGCAATTAGCTTACGACTATTGAGATAATAGCTTAAATGAGGTCTAAGATATGGTAAATAGCGAAAAGTTATATGATTTATGTATCTGTGGAGCTGGATATTCAGGGCTTGTTCTAGCGGTAAAAGCTGCTAGAGCAGGTCTTTTAGTATGTATGGTAGATTTGAATCAGATGGTTGGACGACGCATTCTATCCACAGGAAATGGCAGATGTAATTTTACAAATAGCAGTATGAATCAAAGCTTTTATTACAGTAATCATAATCTGGATTTTATAACTGATAATCATCAGGAAATTATCGATTTCTTTAAAGAACTTGGAGTTTTCTACAGAGATTTTGATGGATATTATTATCCCATTACAAATCAGGCTAAAACTATCAAAGAGGCATTGGAAAATGAAGTAAAAGATTTGTCTGTAGAGCTTTATTTAAATGACAGGGTAGTTGATATAAATTGTAAAGATAGCTTTGAAATAATTACACACAGGAACACCTTGCATTCAAAAAATGTGGTTGTGGCTACAGGTGGGCTGGCGGCTGCCACTTTAGGCTCATCTAAATTTGGCTACAAAATAGCTTCAAAAATGGGAATGAAGGTAACAAAGCTTGCCCCATCTTTAGTTGGAATACTTTCAAACGAAAGATTTTTAAAGGATTTAGGTGGTGTAAGAGCATACGGAAAAGTAAACTATAAAAATCATTCCTGTGAAGGTGAAATCCAATTTAATAAAGATGGTGTATCTGGATATCCTGTAATGTGCATCAGCCGTTTTATAGGCTATGATGAACTGGATAGCAATTTAGGGGATTTAGTTATAGATTTTATTCCATATCTTTTAGATGAAGAATTAGCATTAGAGCTTGAAAGCAGGTTTAAACGCAGTCCCCAAAAAACTGTTAGTGATGCCCTTTTAGGACTTTGCAATGAAAAAGTAATCAGTGTGGTTTTAAGCAATGCTTTAATATACTCGGACACATTGGTATCAAAACTAGATAATAAGGATATAGAAAATTTAGTACAGGCATTCAAGTACTTCAACATAAGTATCAATAAAACAAAAGGCTTTGACAACGCCCAGGTTACAGCAGGTGGAATTGATTTAAATGAGATAGATTTAACTTCTATGGAGTCAAAAAAAATCAAAGGACTTTATTTTATAGGAGAAGTTCTTGACGTTGATGGTATATGTGGAGGCTATAATCTTACCTGGGCCTATACCTCTGCTGATATAGCTGCAAAGCATATAATTAAGGTGAATAAATGATAAAAATAGACCAGCTTAAACTAAAAATTACGGAAGATGAAAGTCGTTTAAAGGAATTGATTGCCAAAAAACTAAGGCTTCAGATTTCTGACATAGATGGGATAGAGATTATAAAAAAATCTATAGATGCCAGAAAAAAGCCAGAGGTTTTTTATGTGTATTCTGTCTCTATAAAGCTATCTAAAGATAAAGAAAAAAAGATTTTGACAAAGTTCTCAAAGGATAACAACATATCTGCATTTAAAGCCATTAAATATGATGTGCCACTTTTAGCAAATAACAATACCTTGTCAAAATCACCTATTGTTGTTGGTGCTGGACCTGCTGGTTTGTTTGCAGCATATATCCTTGCTTTAAACCATTTAAATCCAATAGTATTTGAACGGGGAAAAATGGTTGATGCCCGTATGATAGATGTTTTAGATTTCTGGAATACAGGTGTGTTAAATACAGCTTCAAATGTTCAGTTTGGCGAGGGTGGGGCAGGCACATTTTCTGATGGCAAACTAAATACTTTAGTAAATGATAAATTAGGACGTAATAAATTCGTTTTAGAAACCTTTATTAAATTTGGTGCCCCAGCTGATATTCTATATGATTACAAGCCTCATATTGGTACAGACTTGCTTACAATTGTTGTAAAAAACATGAGAAATGAAATCATCTCATTAGGCGGAGAATTCCATTTCCAAAGTAAAGTAGATGAATTAATTATAGAAAACGGCTCTATAAAGGGCGTTAGGGTTCAAGACAAAAGCTATTATAGTGAGCATGTGGTTCTCGCCATCGGTCATAGTGCAAGGGACACCTTTAAAACTATTCATGACCAAGGGGTTACAATGGAGGCAAAGGATTTTGCAGTTGGACTTAGAATTGAGCATCCACAGGATATGATCTCACAAAATATGTATGGCGAAGCCTTTGATAAGCTTTCTCCAGCAAATTATAAGCTTGCAACAAACCTCAGCAATCATCGTGGTATCTATTCATTTTGCATGTGTCCAGGAGGCTTTGTTGTGAATTCCTCATCTGAGGAGAATCATTTGGTAGTAAATGGCATGAGTTATTCCAAAAGAGATAGCAGTAATGCCAATAGTGCAATCGTTGTGTCTGTTGGAGAAAGGGAATTTGACAAATCCAATCCACTTGCCGGTATTGAATATCAGCGTTCACTTGAGAGCAAGGCATTTTTGCTTTGTAATGGGAAAATACCCCAGCAGCTTTTCGCTGATTTTAAAAATAGGAAAATCTCCACATCCTATGGTGCCTTTTCCTCTAATGTAAAAGGGCAGTCGGGCTTTGGTATGTTATCTGATATATTTTCTCAAGATATATATCAATCTTTTATTGACGGAATGGGTGTATTTGGTACTAAAATAAAGGGATTCGATAGAGAGGATGCCATACTTTCTGGAGTGGAAAGCAGAACCTCTTCTCCAGTGAGAATTAATAGAAATGAACTGTTTCAAGCTAATATAAAGGGACTTTATCCATGTGGCGAAGGTGCTGGATATGCAGGTGGCATCACTTCTGCAGCAATGGATGGAATCAAAGTTTCTGAAGCTATTATTAAAAATTTATGACTTCCGTTTTTCTGATGAAAAACAAAAATCTATAGAATAGGTGGTAAAATCAGTGGCTGAATATACGCCGATGATGCAGGAATATTTAAAAACTAAATCAGAGTATGAGGATTGCATTTTATTTTATCGTTTAGGTGATTTTTATGAAATGTTCTTTGATGATGCAAAACTAGCATCTAAAGAACTGGAATTGACGCTAACCGGTAAAGCATGCGGGGCAGATGAAAAGGCTCCTATGTGTGGAGTGCCATTTCATGCTGCAGATTCTTATATTAACAGGCTGGTTGCCAGAGGCTACAAGGTAGCCATATGTGAGCAGGTGGAAGACCCAAAGGAAGCAAAAGGGCTTGTAAAGAGAGAGGTCATCAGGGTAGTCACTCCTGGTACTAACATAGACCAACTGGCTTTGGATGAGGGTAGCAACAATTACATTATGTCTTTGGTATATGCCAAGGGTGTTTTTGGTATTGCTACTTGTGATGTTTCCACTGCAGATTTTTATCTTACAGAAGTAGATGAAACCAGAAAATTGATAGATGAACTGTACAGGTTTAATCCAGCAGAAATAATATACAATAAATCACTATACGAATCTGGCGTGGATATAACAGATGTTGCTGATAAATTAAACGCATCCTTGACTCAGCTGGATGTTTCATATTTTGATGATACATTAACCACCAGAGAAATTTTAAATCATTTTAAAGCACATTCCCTTGAGGGTTTGGGGTTACTGGATTTTTCCATCGGTAAGGTCAGTGCAGGCTCTTTATTGATGTATTTAAAGGAGACCCAAAAGTCAGAGCTAACTCATCTAACTCATATTACCCCTTATACTGATGGGAAATTTATGCTGATAGACAGTTCCACCAGAAGAAATTTAGAGCTCACTGAGACAATGCGAGATAAGCAAAAGCGTGGCTCACTTCTTTGGGTATTAGATAAAACCAAAACAGCTATGGGTGCAAGGCAATTAAAAAACTTTATAGAACAGCCCCTGGTTTCCGTTAATGAAATTATAAAAAGGCAGGATGCTATTGAAGAGATAAATGCTGCTTTAATAGATAGAGAAGAGCTAAGAGAATATTTATCATCAGTATATGATTTAGAGAGACTTATAACTAAAATCACCTATCAATCAGCCAATCCCAGGGATTTGATAGCTTTTAAGCAGTCTATTGGTATGCTTTCTCCAATAAAAGCATTATTAAATAGTTTTCATTGCAGTATGTTTTCAGAATTAAATCAGGATATAGATGATTTAAAGGATTTATTTGCTTTAATAGACGCTGCTATTATTGAAGAGCCACCTATTTCTTCCCGTGATGGAGACATTATAAAAACAGGCTACAATGAGGAAGTTGACAGACTTAGAAGTGCAAAAATAGATGGTAAAAAATGGTTGGCAGAGCTGGAAGCAAAAGAGCGTGAAAAAACTGGAATCAAAAATCTAAAAATCAAATTCAATAAAGTATTTGGTTTTTATTTAGAGGTAACTAATTCATACAAGGATTTGGTTCCAGATTATTACATCAGAAAACAGACTCTAACAAATGCTGAAAGATACTACACTGCTGAATTAAAGGAATTGGAGGATAGCATATTAGGTGCAGAAGACAGGCTTAACTCCATAGAATACGAGTTTTTCAAAACGGTAAGAGATACTATTGCATCCCAGGTAGATAGAATACAAATAAGCGCAAAGGCTATAGCGTGTCTTGATGCAATCATTTCCCTTGCAGTGGTTTCTGAAAAGAACCATTATGTTCGACCTGTTATAAACAACAGAGGTGTTATAGACATAAAAGATGGAAGACACCCTGTAGTGGAGCAAATGATAAATGCTGACCAGTTTATTTCAAATGATTGTTATTTGGATTCTGGAACAAACACAATTTCAATCATTACAGGTCCTAATATGGAAAATCAACCTATATGCGTCAAGTTGCCTTGATAGTATTAATGGCACAAATAGGTTGTTTTGTCCCTGCAAATACTGCCACTATCGGTGTGGTTGACAGGATATTTACAAGAGTTGGTGCATCTGATGATTTATCAACCGGGCAATCCACATTTATGGTAGAAATGAATGAAGTAGCAAATATTCTTCACAATGCCACCAGCAACTCCCTCTTGATACTTGATGAGATAGGACGAGGTACTTCCACCTACGATGGTCTATCTATTGCCTGGGCGGTAGTGGAGCACATAGCTTTCAACATAGGAGCTAAAACATTGTTTGCCACCCACTATCACGAACTAACAGAGCTAGAGGGTAGACTAAAGGGTGTACACAATTATTGTATTGCGGTTCAGGAATTAGGTGAAGATATTATATTCCTTAGAAAAATCATTCCAGGAGGAGCAGACCAAAGCTATGGTATTCAGGTGGCTAGACTTGCCGGGTTGCCAGAAGAAGTGCTCAAAAGAGCCCGTACAATTGTTGATTCTTTAAATGAAAATGATATTGCACAGGTAAGTGAGAAAATCGCATTAAAGGAACAACTGGATGAAAAGCTTAAAAATTATGGTGATATTAGTTTTTCCTCTAAAGAGGCTGATATCATTACAGAATTAAAAAATATAGATGTTACTAAAATTACACCACTTGAAAGCATGAATATATTATTTGATTTTCATAATAGGGTTAAAGAATAATGGGAAAAATTAATTTACTTAGTCAGGAGACCATAGATAAAATCGCTGCAGGAGAGGTTGTGGAAAGGCCTGCTTCTGTGGCAAAGGAATTGATTGAAAACAGTATCGATGCAGGAGCGACTGCTATTTCTGTGGAAATTAAGGGTGGTGGTATCGAATACCTTAGAATCACAGATAATGGTTCCGGCATTGATAAAGATCAAATTCAAATAGCTTTTTTGCGTCATTCTACAAGTAAAATTGAATCAGCAGAAGATTTGGCAAATGTCAGATCTTTAGGCTTTAGAGGTGAGGCTTTATCAAGCATTTCTGCTGTTTCAAAGGTGGAACTGATTACCAAAACAAAGGATTCCTTACTTGGAGCTTGCTATATAATCGAAGGTGCCAAGGAAATATCTTTGACTGATATAGGATCTCCTGATGGAACCACTTTTATTATAAGACAATTATTCTACAACACTCCAGCCAGGAAAAAGTTTTTAAAATCTGAAAGCACAGAGGGCAGCTATGTCTTTGACGTGGTGGAACATTTAGCATTATCTCATCCAGAGATTTCTTTTAAATTTTTAATAAATGGAAAAGAAAAACTGATGACATCAGGAAATGGTATTCTTTCTGATACCATATATCAATTATTCGGCAGACAGATTGCCACTAATGTGCTGGATGTGGATTACGCTGATGAAGATATGACGATTTCAGGTTTTATTGGCCAATCTGTTATTGCCAGAGGTAATAGAGCCTTTGAACATTTTTTTGTAAATAACAGATATATCAAAAGCAATAATCTCTCTAAGGCATGTGAGGAAGGCTACTATGGTTTTTTGATGGGGCATCAGTATCCCTTTTTTGTACTGAATATTAATTTTCTCAATTCCTCAGTTGATGTGAATGTTCATCCCACTAAGCAGGAGGTAAGATTCGAAAACGAAACCTATATACTAGAAACTCTCACAAAAATAATTAACAATAGATTGAGAAAGAGAGAGGATGTGTTAGAGGCTCATGTTGAAGAACCAAAAGAGCCTGTTAAGCCAATTATATATGAAAGCTTCTTTGAGCCAAAGGAAAAAGACGAGGTGGTACCTCCACCAATCAAAATGCCTGAACCATTCGAGCCTACCAGACTTCAGGAAATAAAAGAGAAAGTCACTGCTCAAATCAGAATGGACACCCCTTATGAAAAAAAGTATACAGAAAATAATCGGGGTGGTGAAAAATACGAACAGATTTCCTTTTTAAAGGAAGAGGCTGTAAAAGAACACAAAATAATCGGTCAGGTTTTCGATACATACTGGATTATAGAGTATGACAAAAAGATGTATATTATCGACCAGCATGCAGCACATGAAAAAGTCTTATTTGAAAAGACCATGAAGAAGCTTAAAGATAATGATATGACATCACAGCTTATTAGTCCTCCTGTGATTATTTCCTTGTCTTCACAGGATATCCTTGTGTTTGAAAACTATAGAGAGGCTTTTGAAAAAATAGGATTTCAAATAGAATCCTTCGGGGGAAATGAGCTTGCAATTAATGGCGTACCTGGAAATATGCTTAATTTAGACCCAAAGGATTTATTTATGGAAATACTTATGGATTGTAATAACTATAAGGCTTCAGATTCTTTTGATTTAATTGTTGAACGTGTGGCATCTATTTCCTGCAAAGCAGCGGTAAAGGGAAATAACCGTTTGTCTCTTCCAGAGATTAAAACCTTAGTGAATGACTTATTACAATTAGAAAATCCATATCATTGCCCACATGGCAGACCTACTATGATATCTTTTTCTGAATATGAATTAGCAAAAAAGTTTAAAAGGATAGTTTGATGAATAATTTAGTAATTTTAACAGGACCTACAGCTGTTGGAAAAACTTCCCTATCAATCAATCTCGCCAAGGAAATTAATGGCGAGATTATTTCTGCTGATTCGATGCAGGTTTACAAGAAAATGGATATAGGTACTGCAAAAATCAAAAAGGAAGAAATGGATGGCATCAAGCATTATCTTATAGATATTATTGAACCAACAGAAGATTTTCATGTTGCCCGTTTTAAAGAATTGGTAGTGGATGCCATTTCTGAAATTTACAGCAAAGGTAAAATTCCTATTATCTGTGGTGGCACCGGCTTTTATATTCAGGCGGTGCTTTACGATATTGATTTTTCTGAAAATGAAATAGACAAAAATTATAGAGCTTATTTAGATGGCTTTACTTCTGATGAGCTCCATAATATGCTAAAAAAAGTAGATGACGAATCTGCAACTAGTATCCCAGCGGCAAATAAAAAAAGAGTTATTAGAGCATTGGAATATTATCATCAAACAGGTGAAAAATTTTCGGTTCACAATCTAACCCAAAGACAAAAGAAAAGTCCATATAATTTTGCGTATTTTGTTTTAAATGATGACAGACAGCTTCTATACAATCGTATTGATAAAAGAGTTGATATTATGATGGAGCAGGGGCTTTTAAAGGAAGTAGAAAATCTTGTCAATCAAGGTGTTAAAAAGGGCATGACTGCAATGGATGGAATAGGCTATAAAGAATTGCTTGATTATTTAGAGGGTAATACTACACTAGAGTATGCAATTGATTTGATTAAGAAAAAATCCAGAAATTATGCCAAGCGACAGCTGACCTGGTTTAGAAGAGAAGAAGATGTTATCTGGATTGACAAAAGCATTTATAAAAGCGAAAAGGAACAAATGGACTTTATCATAACAAATCTAAAAGAGAAAGGAATTGTAAAAGGTGTTTGAGATATATAAAGAGTTTGGAATTAGTCAGGAAGTATATAATTACGGCAAGTCGATAATTGATAATTTAGAGAGTCGATTCAAAAAAATAGATGAGATTGCAGAATACAATCAGCTGAAGGTATTAAAAGCAATGCAGGAGCATAAGGTTGCAATTGAATGCTTTAATGCTTCATCTGGGTATGGATATGATGATGTGGGAAGAGACACTTTAGAAAAAGTATATGCATCTGTATTTAAGGCAGAGGATGCTTTGGTTCGCCCACAAATTACCTGTGGCACACATGCATTAGCATTAGCACTTATGAGTAATTTAAGACCGGGAGATGAACTATTATCACCTGTAGGAAAGCCCTATGACACTTTAGAAGAGGTTATAGGAATCAGACAGTCCAATGGCTCTTTAGCTGAATATGGTATCACATATTCTCAGGTAGATTTACTGGAAAATGGCGATTTTGATTTTGAGGGAATAAAAAGAGCTATAAACGAAAGAACAAAACTTGTAACAATCCAAAGGTCTAAGGGCTATGCCAACAGACCTACACTATCTGTTGAAAGAATTGGAGAATTAATCGCATACATCAAAGATATTAAGCCGGATATTATTTGTATGGTTGACAATTGCTATGGTGAGTTTGTTGAAAAAATAGAACCAACAGAGGTTGGAGCAGATATGTGCGTAGGTTCACTTATAAAAAATCCAGGTGGCGGACTTGCACCAATAGGTGGATACATAGTAGGAACAAAAAAATGCGTTGAAAATGCTGCTCACAGACTTACATCTCCAGGCTTAGGAAAAGAGGTCGGGGCGTCCCTTGGCATTTTACAGTCTTTTTATCAAGGCTTCTTTTTAGCTCCAACAGTTGTGGCTGGTGCTTTAAAGGGTGCTATATTTGCAGCTAATGTATATGAAAAGCTAGGTTTTAATTGCATCCCAAATTCCACAGAGGAACGCTTTGACATAATCCAGGCTGTGTCATTTTTAAAACCAGAAGGTCTCATTGCTTTTTGTGAAGGAATTCAGGCGGCTGCTCCAGTGGATTCTTATGTAACACCAGAACCATGGGATATGCCAGGCTATGACAGCAAAGTAATAATGGCTGCCGGTGCTTTCGTGCAGGGGTCATCCATTGAACTGTCCGCTGATGGACCACTTCGCCCACCATATACTGCTTTTTTCCAGGGTGGTCTGACCTGGAATCATGCCAAGCTTGGAATACTAAAATCACTTCAAAAACTAGTTGATGCCTGCCTTGTGAACAAATCTCAACTGTGTTAAAATTTGTAAGGTTGAATATTTATGAAGTTGGAGGAATACTATGGCCAATTCTTTTGGTATTGATATAGGAACACAAAATCTTAAAATTTTTAGTGGGTCTAATAATCAAATTACAAATTTAAAAAATACAATTGCTATTGTAAATAAAAATCAAATGTACGCTTATGGAGATAGTGCTTATTCTATGTTTGAAAAAGCGCCAGAGACAATAAATGTTTCTTTCCCTATTGTATCTGGCGTTATTGCTGATTTTGACAATATGCAGACCATGATTTTTGAAGTATTAGAAAAGGATTTAAAGGGAAGACTAAAGGGCAGTGATATAGTTGTCGCAGTTCCAACAGATATCACTGAGGTTGAGAAGAAGGCATTTGCAGATTTATTCAGCAAGTCAAAAAACAAACCTCACTCAGTAAGAGTTTGCGAAAAGCCTATCGCCAGTGCAATTGGAATGGGACTGGATGTTTCTGAGCCAACTGGTGTAATGGTGGTGGATTTAGGAGCTGATACCACAGAGATTTCTGTTATCTCTTTAGGTGGACTGGTTCTTTCTGAGCTATTGCCTTTTGGTGGAAATCAGATTGATGAATCCATAGTCACATACATAAAGAGAAACTTCAATCTGTTAATAGGAAAGAAAACAGCAAAGCAGCTTAAGGAAGAAATAGGCTCAGCTAAAGAGGGACGTGGACAGACACTTACAGTGGTTGGTCGTGATGTAGTCAGCGGTCTTCCTATTGAGATGGATGTTGAAAGCGACACTGTTTACAACGCTATTAAATCTGATTTAGAGGGACTTTGCACCAATGTAAAATTGATTTTAGAGAAGGTTCCACCTGAGTTAGCAAAGGATATAGTTCATGCAGGTATCTATTTAACTGGAGGTACCTCTCAGCTTTATCAGATAACAGATTTGTTTTCAGAAGTAACAAATATAAAGGTAAATGTTTTTGACGAGCCACAGGAATCTTGCGTCCGTGGTTTAGGTCAGGTTTTATCTGATACTAAATACAAAATTTACGGATATAGCATGAAAACTAGAATATTTAAATAATTAAGAGGTTATATGAGACAAAGAAAAGCGGGTGGTGGAATTCCAAGTAAATACTTGCTTATGATTTTAACAATAGTATGTATAATGCTACTGTTTTTTAGCTATTCTACTGGTTTTTCTGGTGGTCCTGTTTTAACTGTTGCAAATCATTTATTTATACCAATGCAAAAGGGTATAGACTATATAGGTAGTACCATAGCTATTTCTTCAGCTGATACCAAAACAAAAGAGCAACTGGTTAAAGAAAATGAAGCTTTGCAGGCTCAGGTTGAAGAATTAAATTCAACCATCAGCAATATGGAGCTTAAATTAAAAGAGTTGGATGAACTCCAGAGCTTGTACGAGCTTGATCAGACTTATTACGATTATGAGACTACTGGGGCTAGAATCATTAGCAAAGGAACATCTAATTGGTTTAACACATTTACTATAGATAAAGGTTCAAATGATGGCATAAAAGTAAACATGAATGTTATTGCAGATGGTGGCTTAGTTGGTATAGTCACCACTGTAGGGGATTCTTATTCCATTGTTAGAGCCATAATAGATGATACATCAAATGTTAGTGCAACCATTTCATCAACAGAAGACAACTGTATTGTTTCAGGCTCTTTGGAAAAAATGACAGCTGAAAATCTTATACTGTTTTCTAATTTAGATGATGACGAAAGCAAGGTTGCCATTGGTGATATCGTCACAACATCAAATATTTCCGATAAATACCTTCCAGGACTTATGATTGGCTATATTTCATCAGTCACATTAGATGAAAATGAGCTGACAAAATCCGGAACCCTTACACCAACAGTTGATTTTAAACATTTATCAGACGTGTTAGTTATTTTACAGCTAAAGGAGTCATATAAAAGTGAGTGATTTCAAACAATATTTAAAACGAATATTGATTACCGCCCTCGTTATATATGTTTGTTTTCTTCTCCAGACCAGCGTGTTTAGTCAGTTTGCTTTAGCTGGTGTCACTCCAAATATTCTGATTTGTGTGGTTTCCTCTTATGGCTTTATGAAGGGAAGAAAGCATGGAATTATAATAGGTTTCTTTACCGGCATGCTATTAGATTTGTTTTCTGGAGCTTTATTTGGAATGTACAGTCTTATATATATGTATATAGGATTGTTGAACGGCTTTTTTAGAAAGCAGTTTTTTGGTGATGATTTGAGACTGCCTATGATATTAATAGGCACAAGTGATTTAGTGTATGGCGTAATCACTTATTTATTTTTATTTGCTATCAGATCTCAGTATGATTTTTCTTACTATTTGATGAATATCATTTTACCTGAGGTTGTTTATACATTACTAGTATCCATATTTGTTTATTACATAATTCTTCATTTAAACAATTGGGTAGATAAAATCGAAAAGAAAGGTTCTGATAGAATTGGAAATTATTAAGGACTTTTTTAAAAGTGCATTTTCTTCACGTATTCGTGTTGTTTCAGTGGCAATGATTATTTTTGCCACTATTCTCGTTTCACGTCTTTTTTATTTGCAAATTGTTAATGGTAGTGAATACCAGGACAATTATAATCTCAAACTGGAAAAAACTGAAACTATTGCAGCTACCAGGGGTAATATATACGACCGCAATGGCAATCTTTTAGCCTACAACGAACTGGTATATGCTGTTACTATACAAGATACTGGCACCTATTCTAACAAGACAGAAAGAAGCCAGTCCCTTAATGCTGAAATTGCAGAAATTATCACAAATTTAAAAAGTAATGGGGATACTATTGATAATAATTTTGGCATTTATATAGATCCATCTGGCTCCTATGAATTTATTAATTCTGGTACAGCTCTGCAAAGGTTTCGTGCTGATGTTTTCGGAAAAAACAGCATTGATGACCTGGAATATAATGAAAAGCTTGGATTTGATGAAGCTACTGCGACGGCTACCCAGATTGTAGACTATCTCTCAGGGGAAACTGTGTACAATATTTCTACAGAGTACCCAAAAGAGCTCAGATATGAGATTATGGTTGTTCGCTATAATATGGGACAAAACTCATATCAAAAATACATTTCTACAGTTATCGCATCAGATATTTCAGACGAATCTGTTGCCTATGTTAAAGAAAATATAAATGAGCTTACAGGTGTTGATGTAGAAGAAAAATCCTTGCGTAGATATGTGGACAGTGAATATTTTGCTCACATTATCGGCTACACGGGTCAAATATCTACTGCAGAATACAAGGAATTGTCTGCCAGTGATGAATCAGTTGAAACTACGGACGTG
>CAMNPQ010000050.1 GCA_946548305.1 uncultured Pseudobutyrivibrio sp. | reverse complement strand
AGCATGGCTTATGTCTAAACAAGAAAAGAATGGGTTTCCATTCGACACAGAAAAGGCGTTGAAGCTGGAAGCGACATTAAGAGCTAGAGCCGGCGTATTGACAGCTAAATTGGTGCAGGTAGTGCCTCGTATCCCTGATAAAGTGTTTATCCCTAAAAGAGACAATAAGAGACTCGGTTATAAAGCTGGTGTACCTTTCCAAAAGTATAAGGACTTCAATCCAAACAGCAGACAGCAGATAGAATGGTTGTTGCGGACACACTACGGTTATTCTCCTACTAATATAGATTGTTACGATGTGGATGATCCAGACAGTATACTTGATTTGAGTAAATGTCGTTTAAAGATTGATGAAGAAACATTCAAGTACATGAAGGAAGACATACAGGCACCAGCGGAAGTCAGGGAGATGGTAGGATACCTAGAAGAATCACTACTCCTGAAAAAGCGTTTAGGACAATTAGCAGATGGAAAGAATGCATGGTTATCTATGATTGGAAAGGATGGGAAAATCCATGGAAGTGTTATTCCGAATGGTGCTATTAGCGGTCGTGCTACTCATTCTCGGCCAAACGTGGCACAGGTTCCACATGTAGGCTCTCCATATGGTAAAGAGTGTAGGGAGTTGTTTAAAGTCCCGGATGGATGGTATCAGGCTGGTATAGATGCTTGTGGTCTAGAACTTAGATGTCTTGCACATTTTATGTACAAATATGATGGTGGTAAGTATGCTCATACTATTTTGAATGGAGACATACACACCATGAATCAAGAAGCCGCTGGGTTGCCTACACGTAATCAAGCGAAGACGTTTATCTACGCATATTTATATGGTGCAGGTGACGCCAAAATTGGAAAAATCATAGGGGGTACAGCTGGACAGGGAAAGCAGATAAAGAAGAAATTCAATAAAGCTATTCCGGCCATAGCAATGCTCAGACAAGCGGTTGAAAATGCTCTTGTGTACCCTATTGATTTTAAAAGTGGTCATGGGAAACCTAAAATCACATGGAAACGTCATTTTCTTTATGGTCTTGACAGACGCAAATTACATGTACGAAGCGTTCACAGTGCATTAAATCTACTCTTACAATCAGCTGGCGCATTGATATGTAAGAAGTGGATTGTCACTACAGAACGCAGATTGTTGGCTAGAGGTTTAAGACATGGATGGGATGGCGACTTTTGTCTGATGGCGTGGGTGCATGACGAACAGCAAATAGCGTGCCGAACAGAAGATATAGCAAAGATTGTATGTGAAGAAGCACAGCAGGCAATGAGAGACACACAAGAATACTTTCATTTTAATGTTCAGCTGGATACAGAAGGTATTATTGGTCATAACTGGTATGAATGTCATTGATACGAAGGAGACATAATTATGATGAAATTTGAAGATGCTAAAAGTGGTAAGAGTGATAAAATACCTAAGTTTGATATAAATTTAATAGACAGTAAGGAATTTCAAGATTATGTTGAGGGTGTTATTGCTAAATATGAAGGAACCTTTTTACCTGAAGATGTACACATTACATATGTGTCTATCAACAAAGATGGGAAAATCGTAACGAAAGACAACAAAGGTAATAAAGGAATTTCAAAATGTCATCCTGATGATGCTTTTAATCTTGAAATAGGTGTGCAGTTAGCAGTACAGCGTTTAGCAGAAAAGACTCCTTTTATACCTAAGGATGGTGAGGTTTACTATTCCATATTGTTAGCCACAAGTAACACTTATAAAAGTACATTTTATGAATGTATTTTTAGCGATAAATTGGATAGAGCTATTGGAAATTGCTTTCGTACAGAAGAAGAAGCGAAAAAACACAAAGACAAAATCATGTCTAGATTCAAAACACTTTTGAAATATGCCGAACGACTTGCTAAGGGGGATAACTAGTATGTATGCTAAACGTCTTAAATGCTCTAAATGTGGTCGTACTCTCTTGACAGGATTCACTAAAAACGTTGAATCTGTACAATGCTCTTGCGGACATATAACGTATCCGAATGACGAAAAAGTACAACGAGAACTTTCAAAAGCTGAAAGGAGACATTCAAAGTATGAAAGAAGTTGATTACCGCATCATAGACAACACATGTGTTTATGGTCTGGAAGAATCTGTTGTTGCTTCTGGATATCCGATGGCAACACATATCAATCCTCAGATGCATAAGGTAACGGAAAAGGATGCTAAAAGGGCGTTGAAACTAGGGAGTGCTTTAGCTGGCTCTGGTCATGATTGTTTTCTCAAAGGTATTATTGCACAATTTGATTTGACATTCACAGAAAAAATATGGCCAGAAGCAGAAAGGTATCACTTCTTTGAATTTGTGTCTTCCATGTCTACTATGCACATGTTATCAAAAATGGATGTCCGTTATATCTCTTACACGGATAAAAAGATAGCAGACTTGTTTTTGCAGATTGTGAAAGATTATGTAAAGAATCCTACGGAAGATAATTGGCTAAGAATGATATATAGCTATCCTAGTGGTCTTTTATTAACAGCACGTATCACTACGAATTATTTACAGCTAAAGAATATCTACGCACAGAGAAAGACACATAGACTTCCTGAGTGGAAGCAATTTTGTACGTGGGTAGAAGGACTTCCGTTAGTAAAAGAATTGGGGGTAGTACCAAATGACAGCAGTGTATAAAGTGTACGGAGACAACAGCGACTTCCTGAAAAAGAGACATATGGCAGTGACAAAACAATCAAAGGTGTATGACACCATAACGGCTCGTTTAGAAATGAATGATGGCTATTGTCCTTGCCAGCCCTCTAAGACGCATGATACCTTATGTCCTTGTAAGTACATGCGTAAATACAATACATGTCGTTGTGGTCTCTATGTGAAAGCAGAGGGGAAGGACGAATAATGTACAATCCTTTTAGAGACCCTATAACCATTTTGGTAGATGCTGATATGGTTGTCTTTCGGGCTTGCTCATCTTGTGAACATGAAATTGACTGGGGGGATGGCCTTTGGACATTGCACTCTGATTTCTCAGAAACCAAAGCGTATCTCATGGATCATATGGATGAATGGATAGGAAGAGCTTTGGAACTGGATGAATACACAGGGGATGTAAAAGTTATTTATGCATTCTCAGATGATTCATCCAATTTTAGAAAGAAGCTCCTGCCTACATATAAGATGAATCGTGCAGGCAAGAGAAAACCAGTCGCATACTATGCACTGAAACAATGGGTAAAAGACGAATGTGATAGTGTTCAGCTACAACATCTGGAAGCAGATGATGTTATAGGTATTCTTGCGACTGGAGAGAAGAAAGACAATAACATTATTCTCTCTGGTGATAAAGATATGAACACAATTCCCACAAAGATATATAACATATTGTCAGACACATTAGTAAGTGTCTCAGCACAAGAAGCTAATTACCATTTGTTATATCAGACTCTTGTAGGGGACACAGCAGACAACTATACAGGTTGTCCAAAGGTGGGAAAAGTCAGAGCAGAACGCATTTTGCAAGACAATCCAACATGGGAAGCGGTTGTGGATAGTTTTAAGCGTGCGGGACAAACAGAACAGGACGCATTGTTACAGGCTCGTGTCGCACACATTTTGCAGGCTGGAGATTACGAGAAAGGAAAGATAAAATTATGGACACCAAACGATTTGAAGAAGTAACACGGATGACACCTAGTGATTTTGATAAACTTGTGTCTATCATTGCATCCCTAGCAGACAAGCAAGCAACACCACTATTCAAACATCGCAAGAGTAATGAAGAACTATCTAAAATTTTGTGGCAGATGTGGTGGCATGAAGAATTACATGTATTCGCTGATGCAGACACTAAAGAATGGGCTGGTGTGGTTGCATTTGATGTGGTCGCACTCTGGTGGATTGAAGGTATTGTGTTGGTAGAAGACATGCTTGTGTCTTTGTCAAAACGTCCTTCTGGGTTTGGTTCCTTTGCTGTCTCCTATCTGGAAAAGGAAGCAAAAAACAGAGGATGCTCTTTAATTTTATCTGGTAGCAGTATGGTTCAGGATTCACAGATTGTACAAAACATGTATAAGAAACATGGGTTTGTTGTCTATGGTGAGTCCTATTTAAAGGAGTTGTAAATTATGATGCATGATGAATTACCTTATGTGCCTTTAGATGTCGTAGCATACCTTGAGGCAATTTATACACCTGATTTTTTTCTAGAAGCAGACAGTGAAAACAATGACGAACGAATGGGTTATATGAAAGGTGCAACGGAAGTCATTGACGTTTTACGGTCTTTAGCAGAAAGGAACGATTGATATGGCTAGTGGTGGTTGGATTGGGAACCTCGTCAGCGGTATATTGGGCTGGGGTTCAAAAAGGTATTCTGTCTCACCTGCTGTACAGCCCTCTGTTACAGCGGCAGAGTTAGTCCCTAGCACAGAAGCACAGACAGCTGATGCTCCTGTTATGGGTAGTGAGACAGATACAGCAGTAGACAAAAAGAAAAAGCGTGGCTTGTCCAGCTTGTATGTAAAGCCTACAAATAGCGGTACAGGCTCGTCAAGTGACTATACAGGAAGGAGTGGTCTTTAATGGCTAGTGGCGGATGGGTAGGACATACCCTATCTAAAGCGTGGCATGGTGTCACGAAAACAGTTAAAAGTGTTGTAGGGGGTGTAACAGGGGCCAGTTATTCAAATAACGCACAGGCTTCACAGCCACAGCAGATTGTGGTCTCTCAGGCCGCACCTGCACCAACAGCGGCAGAACAGGCCGAATATGATGCAACAGTCACTAATGTGAAGAAGAAACGTGGCAAGAACTCTTTGTATGTGTCTTCTTCCTCTGGAGCCGGTAGTGGTGGTACTGGCATTAATGTATGAGTAATAAACTCTTATCATTCTATACAGACGATTCTGTTAAATCTCGTTATGATAAATTATCATCTGAACGCAAAATGTATGTTGACAGAGCTGTAAGGAACGCTAAGGTTACAATACCGATGCTATTCCCCGAAGAAACAGACAACTATACTACAACATACAAGACTCCATTTCAGAGCATTGGTGCAAGAGGTGTAAATAATCTTGCATCAAAAATTATGCTGGCTCTCTTTCCACCAAATGAGCCATTCTTCAGATTGGAGTTAGGAGATTTAGCAAAACAGCAGGTAAATGCAACAGGTGATACGTCAGCAATGACAAAGATTGACCAGCTCATGAGCAGTATTGAACGTCAGCTTATGGACTACATGGAAGCAAATAGATGTCGCATAACAATTAGTGAAGGTGTCTTACAGCTGATTGTGGCTGGTAACTGCTTGTTATATTTACCACCTAAAGAAGGCGGCATTAAGTTATATAAATTAAATAACTATGTTGTTGTTCGTGATGGGACTGGGGCGTGGATAGAGCTAATAGCAAAAGACAGTATTAGTTATGCCGCTCTCCCGCCAGAAGCTAAAGTACATGTATCTGAAGACACCAATCCAGACAAAAATATAGATGTCTATACGCATGTGTACCTAGGGGACGATGATACATATTACATGTATCAAGAAATTGAAGGGGAAATTGTATCAGGCAGTGATCAACAGTTTCCTAAAGATAAAGTCCCTTGGATTCCTTTAAGACTTAGAAAAATGGATGGTGAATCTTATGGACGTTCCTATGTAGATGAATACTATGGAGATTTAAAATCGCTCGATACAATCAGTGAAGCTATTGCAGAAATGGCGACACTCTCTGCTTTTGCTTTATTCCTTGTGTCTCCATCCAGCACGCTACGTGTTGATAAGCTCAAAAATGCTCAAACTGGTGACTTTGTGAAGGGTAAGGAAGGTGATGTTGTTGCTTTCCAGCTGAATAAGGTCAATGATTTACAGGTAGCATATCAGCACAAGCAGGAATTACAGAGTAATCTTTCATTTGCTTTTCTGCTTAACAGCTCTGTACAGCGTAATGCGGAACGAGTCACAGCTGAAGAAATTCGTTATGTAGCTAATGAACTCGAAGACAGTGTAGGAAATATTTATTCTCTGTTGTCTCTCGAATTACAATTACCATTAGTTCGTTGCATCATGGCTCAGTTAATGGCACAAGGTTCTCTCCCAGACATTCCAGAGGGGGCCAATGGCGTTCAGACACATATCATAACTGGTATGGAAGCATTAGGCAGAGGGCATGATTTAACGAAGATTGAACAGTTCTTGCAGATTGGTGCTACCATTCCAGATTTCCAGAATAGACTCAAGGTAGGAAATGTCTTATTGCAATTAGGTACTGCTTTAGGCGTAGATGCTTCTACTTTGGTCATGAGTGATGAAGAATATCAGGCAGTACAGCAACAGATGCTCCAGCAACAGATGGCGCAACAGATGGCATCGCCTTTGGCACAAGGAGCAGTACAGGAAGCTACACAGAAAGGGTGAACATAATTGGAAGAAACTACGAATAACGTAAATGTACCAGCAACAGAGGAAAAGGCAGAAGATACTGTTATTGTCTCTCAGACTCCCTCTAATACGCAGGTGGCTGTAAAAGATACAGCAGAAAGCGTGGATGGTATTATTGACGAAGTTGCTGGTGAAGACAATCAGCCAGCAGAAGAAACACAGACAACAGAAGGTGAAGACACAACACCTAAGGCAGAGGAAGGAACAAATCAGCAGTTAGATACGGCACATAAAGCTCTTGAAGATGCTGAAAAAGACCTTGTATCAAAAGGTGTTGACTTCAATGCACTTGAAGCAGAATACATGAATAATGGTTCTCTGTCTTCTGAATCCTATGCAAGACTTGAACAGGCCGGATATCCTAAGGCTGTTGTTGATGGTGTTATTAATGGATGGGAAGCGGCTTCACAGCGTTTTGTCAATGATGTGTTCAATCTTGCGGGTGGACAGGAAGAATATGCACGTATCCAGCAGTTTGTGTCTGCCCAGCCTCAGGCTGTCCGTGATGCATTCAATGCTACGCTCGACAGTGAAAATCTGATGCAGATTAAATTGACACTGGATGGCATTAAAGGCCAGATGGTAAAGCAGTATGGTACACAGAAAGCCTCTATCATTGGTCGTTCTGCTCCTGCTATTGATATGGCTGGTTATGAAACCACAGCAGACATGATTAAAGATATGTCTGACCCTCGATATCAGACAGACCCTAAGTTCACGAAAGAAGTATATCGTAAAGTTAAGAACTCTAAGTTATTCTAATAAGAAATTGTAACGGCCATTACAATTTTGGTAGTAAAGACACTCAAGAACTGGGTGTCTTTTTCTATATATAATTTTTCTATTTTGAAAGGTGGATGATATTAATTATGGCAAATATTACTATTGCATCTCCAATGGCGATTGGTACACAGACAGCAACGGACGCTCAGAAACTTGCACTTGCCCTTAAAGTATTTAGTGGTGAAACTCTCACAGCGTTTGCTCGTGCATCCGTAACAAATGGTAAATTCGTAAAGCGTTCTATCCAGTCTGGTAAATCCGCACAGTTCCCTGTATTCGGTCGGACAAAAGCACACTATCTGAAGAGTGGGCAGAGCCTTGATGATAAGCGTGAAAACATCCAGCAGGGTGAACGCACGATTGTTATTGATGGACTGTTAACGACGGACTGCCTTGTGTCTGATATTGATGAATTTATTGCACACTATGATTTCCGCTCTCCCTATGCAACACAGCTTGGGGAAGCACTGGCTATTTCTATGGATGCTTCTGTCCTTGCTGAAGTCGCTAAGGAAGCTCTGAATACGTCTGAAAACGTAGCTGGCCTTGGTAAAGGTGGTGTCGTTACGGAAACACTGGCAACGGGTAATACGCTGGGTATCAATAAGGAAACTGGTGTAGCTGTACGTAAGATTCTGCTTCAGGTAAAAGCTAAGATGGCTAGTAATTATGTACCTGCTACAGACCGTTATTGCTTTGTAACTCCTGAAATTCATGCGGCACTTGCATCTAACCTTGACTTCTTGAATAGCCAGTATGGTGCATCCGCTACCCTGAGCAATTCTAATGTCATCAACATGGATGGCTTCCAAATTATTGAATGCCCTCATCTGACCGCTGGTGGTGATGATCCGACCAATACGATTCAGGGAGATGGTCATGCATTTCCGTCTACCTATGCTACTAAGTCTCCTCTGCTGATTTGTCACAAGACTTCTGTTGGTATTCTGTCTCTGAAGGATATTGCCTTTGAACAGGCTCGGCGTCCAGAATATCAGGCAGACCAGCTTATTGCTAAGTATGCTATTGGTATTGGTGGTCTTCGTCCTGAATCTACGTTTATGGGTATTATCAATAACCCGGGTTAATCTAGTATTATTTTTTGGGAAAAGGGAGTGGAGTGTCTGCTCCCTTTACTCCCTCTTTGAAAGGAGTTGAACTAAGTGTTATTTATTTCTAGTGAACTAGACGCAATTAATTTAATTCTAGCCTCTATTGGTGAAGCTCCTGTAAATAGTATCTCTAATGCAGAATCAGTGGATGTTGATAATGCTATTCGGGCTTTAGAAACTGTTTCTCGTTCTATACAACGTAAAGGGTGGTTATTCAATACCTACATTGATATGGTATTTCCGCCAGACACTTTATCTAAGCGTATCCGTTACAATCCGTCATGGATAGATATAATAGCTACTGACGGTAAGACATATGTCAAGCGGGGGGATTATGTCTATAATTTAACAGACAAAACATATGAATTTTCAGAGGACTTAACATTGACAATAATTGAAGCACTGGCCTTTGATGACTTGCCGGATGTCTTCAAAACATATATTACAGCAAAAGCCGCTATCCAATTTCAGGCACGTTACCTTGGTGATGAAAATATATCACAGGAACTATATCAGGAAGCGGCAGAGTCATATGCAGACCTTGTGCAGTACAGTATTGATACAGGGACAAACATGTATCAAATAACGGGTATGCAGTCATTGTTGCAGAGGAGTTGATTAAGAATGGCACTGTATTCACAAAGTATTAAAAACTTTGTGCAAGGTATTTCACAACAGCCAGCACTTTTAAGATTCCCCGAACAGTTAGAAGAACAAATAAATGGCTTCTCGACAGAAGTATCAGGACTCCAGAAACGGGTTCCCACAATTCATCTGAAAACATTGACAGGGTTAAATCTTACTAAAGGAAGCAAACCTCTTGTCCATTTTATTGATAGAGACAAACAGCAGAAATATATGGTTGTCTTTGCAAATAACACTTTGAAGGTCTATGACATGAATGGTGTCGAAAAGACAGTAAACATAGAAGATGCTGATTATCTGAAAACAGCCTCTCCCAGAGATGATTTACGAGGGATGACTGTTGCGGACTATACATTCATCTTGAACACGAAAAAGGTTGTAAAGATGACCTCTAAAAAATCTCCTGACTACTTTGCTTCTCAAGGTAGTATGTTGTATGTCAAACAGGGCCAGTATGGACGTACCTATCAGGTATGGATTGATGGTGTCTCTAAATGTACGCATACAACACCAAACGGAGATGCCGCAGAGCAGACAAAACAGATAGACACAAACTACATAGCAGACCAGATTAATACACAGCTAAACAAGAATGGTGTATCAACAGATCATGAAGACAACTGGATACGTATAAAATCTAATGGTCTTGTACAGACTGCCGACGGCTTCAATCATCAGGCCCTTATTAATTTTAAGAAGTCTATCCAGCGTTTCAGCCTTTTACCTGCAACAGCTCCAGATAATTATTGTGTCAAAGTAAAGGGAGACCCTAATGGAGCGTCAGAGGGGAGTTATTATGTAAAGTATTCTAAAGCCAATAATGTATGGGAAGAATGTGTCTGCCCGAATATCAATATTGAAATAGATGCTACAACAATGCCGCACGCACTTGTACATAACGCAGATGATACTTTTACATTTAAAAAACTGACATGGAAAGAACGTAAGGTGGGTGATGATGACAGTAACCCATATCCGTCGTTTATCGATAAGACACTATCTAGTATTTTCTTCTACAGAAACAGGCTGGGTGTCTCATCTGATGAAAATATTATCATGTCTGAATCAGGAGAGTATTTTAATTGGTGGATGACAACAGCAAATGACTTGTTAGATACAGATGGTATCGACGTACCTATTACGTCTACGAAAGCCAATTTGATTAACTATATTGTGGTCTTTTCAGAAGACCTTTATGCATTCTCTAATGACACTCAGTTCATCATACGTGCTGATTCTACCTTGACACCTAAAACAGCTTCACCAACAGAAATTACACAGTTTAACAGCTCTCCTGATTGTCAACCAAAGGTAGCAGGAAAGAACATGTATTTTCCCTCAGAGCATGGAGATTTTACAACTATTCGAGAATACTATACAGTGCAGGATATTTCACAGATGAAAAATGCTCAAGACATAACTTCTCATATTCCGAACTACATTGAAGCGGGTGTTTATGAGATTGTGTCTTCTACATCTGAAAATGTATTGTTCTGCCTAACAAATGGTGCTACAGACACTATCTATATTTACAAGTATCTCTTTGCTAATGAAGAACGTATTCAATCCTCTTGGTCTAAATGGGTATTTGATGGAGAAATTTATGGTGCTGGATTCATCGGCAGTCGCTTGTTTCTTTTGATACGGAGAGGGACACAAATCAACATGGAAATGATGGACTTTTCTGTTAACATAAAGGACTTTGAAGACGATGAATTATATCGGGTGTTCTTAGACCAGAAGAAGGTATTGAGTAATGGTGTGTACAATTCGACAACAGAAAAGACCTGCTTTGACCTGAGAAGTGCATATTCTTTTACAGATGACACACCTTTACATAATATGTGTCTCATCACTCCTGAAGGTTTTTTGCATAAGGACATACAAATAGAAAATGGTTGTGCTTATCTTGATGGTGATTATTCTAAGAAGCATGTTATTGTTGGAGAAGCGTATTTGTTTAAAATCATCTTTTCTACTTTTTATTTAAAGAAGAATGATTCTGGGAATATTCAATCATACGCAACAGGCAGGACACAAATAAAGAATTTACATATTAATTATATAAATACAGGATATATGCAGGTGTGTGTAGCTTATGTGGGTGGATCTTCTTATATTTATCGTATGACCAGTAAGATACTCGGAGAAAGTTCAGCTCGTTTAGGGAGAGTGTTAGGGTATAATGGGAAGTTTGATATACCAGTACATAAAAAGAATGATACAGTAATTATTTCTGTTGAATCAGATATGCCTGTTCCTTTATCTATTATTGGTATGGACTGGGATTGTATGTATACTTCGAGAGTAAAGGAGATGTGATGACAATATGTGTACTACGGCACTTACTATTGGTGTGTCTGCAATGAATGCTATTTCAAAACAAAATGCAACACATAAGGCATTGCAGTCTCAAATTGATGCAAATAACAAAACAGCTCAAGGCTACATTCAGTCCATGAACTACTCTTTTCAGAACTACGAGACACAACGGAGAGCTTTGTTTGCATCACAAATAGAAGCAATGACTAAAATGCGGTTACAGTCTAAGAGACAGGAATCATCTGTAAAAGCCGCTGTAAATGAAGAATTAGCCGGAGGGGGACGAACAGCTTCCCTAATTAATCGCTCTATTCGTGCAGATGAATCTCGTGTAGCTTCGCAAGCACAGGCTAATTATGAAAGACAAAATAATGAAATAGATTTAAATAAAGAGACAACACTCATCAATACCAAAAATGCTATCAATAGTATAGCTCCTGTTGAGACACCTTCATACTTTACGTCTCTTATGAATATAGCAAGTGATTTCTTCAATACCTATAATACCTTGCAGAACATAGGGAGCATGAGAAAGAAAGCTGGTGTCACAGGGAGTACATATAAGGGAGCGTCTACAACAACTTATTCATCTCCAGATGGTGCGTACAAATACACAGTAGACAATGTACGTGGTGTAGATTTAGACAAATATATAGCAAAAGAGAATATGTTTAATAGTACAGGTATCTTTGCTATGAATCCTGTCAGCTCCTATTTTGGGACAGACCTAACTAGTGGTCTGAAATATAATTATTCTGAAAATGGTTTATCAAGAAGGGGTGCAACATGGCGAAACGGATTGCTAGTGCTATAGGCACTGAAATGCAGTTCATGCCACAGCCAGAAAAAGGATATCAGGAGAATATAGGGGGCGTTCAAGGTGTACGAGGAACAACACCTGCGGCTTCTTCTGCTTCTATGCTGGCTTCGGCAACATCTGATTTCAATAATGCATGGTTGTCTTTTCTGACAGACCGTGAAAAAAGAATGAATGATGCTGGTCTTACAGAAGCGAACAGAATGATTAGTTCCACTTCTGCTGAAGACCGTGAACGCTTATCAACGATTGATTTAGCTATGACATATGGATTTGGTTCTAATGTAGACAATCCATACTTCATAGCATATAGTGATAAATTACGAGGACAGGCGTTAGGAGATGCCGCTCGCATAGCATACAATGAACAGTATGGGGATTCTCCAGCGAAAACACCACAGGAAGAAGTTGCCAGATATGATAACTTTGCAAGCTCTTATAAACAGCGATATCTTGATGATGGACTTGTGTCTAATGATGTAGCTTTTAATCAGGGCTTTAATGACAAACACATAGAGAATCAGACACAACTGGCAAGTAATCATGTAGAACGTGATATATCTGATAGAATCGCTGAGACCTTTAACAATATGAAAGCACAGATAGGTTCTCTTATCTATGATGCTCCTTCTATGTCTTTGGATACTATTCAGCAGAAAGCGCAGGAAATTTTCAATCAAGGAAAATTAATGGCGTTGAATCCAGAACAAAGACAAGCTCTTGTTGACACATTCACAAAAGAAATATTGTCTACAGGCACGATAAAGGACTTTCCTGCCTTTAAAAAGATGATGGACAATATATCAGTAGAAACAAGGCTGGATGGTACATCGGTTCCCATGAGTTCTCTTGTAGACAGCATGGCATTGGATACTATTAATTTAGAGTATCGCAAGGCTCATGTGTCCAGTCTGAAGATGGCTAATCGCAAGAAGTATGGGAAAGATAATAACTTAGATAGAGTTATGGGAGATGTCATTAAAGGTCTGCAATCTAATAGTCGTTCGGCGCGTGATGATGCAGAAGAATTAATGGGGCAATTACCAGAAATACATGGCCTGCAACAGGAACATAAGGCCGCTAAAGCTCGTGCGGCTAAAGCTCAGGCCAAAAAGGTAGGTGGAGCCTTAAAGACACAAGCAGGACTAGAAGCGGCCACAGAGAACATTAATGCATATCTGAATGGTGATGGCGGTGTCACATTCGATGGCTACCATAATAAAATAGGGGAACCTATGGTTGGTGGGAAAGCTGTTGATGCAGATACACGTAAAATGGCCTTCCTAAAAGCACAACAGGATATTTTGTCTTCTGACGATGACGAAGACACAAAAGGTCAGCGTCTCATGAAACTTTATAGTTATCCGGGAGTCAATGATATACGCACTCAGCTATCTAATAGTATCCTCATGGAAATTAATAGTAACACAGCACAGAATGTAGAGTCTAATGGTGTCCCTAACTCTATTATTTATATGGTGAAAGCCAGACAGAGTAATAAGGGTCAGTTTGCCGGTGTCTTTGGTTCAAAGGTTGATACAGCGATTGGAGCAATTCAACGCTTTGCAGACGCTTCAGGGGAAGCAGATGCCGACAATGCTTTGATACGTGGCTTTGCTAACTATTGCAGAATCAAAGATATGGATGATACCACAAAGGATGCTTATAAATCACAATTCAGAGGGATGATATCAAAAGGATGGAGTATAGATGATATGGAAGACTGGGGTGATTCTAGTTCTTATGCTCCCTCTATCCAGTTGTCTGATGCTCGTATTCTTGACACAGCTCAGGACAAATTTATGCTTTATGGCCCAGCTTTGAATGATACATCCAGAGCTGTTTTAGAAACAGCTAGTGACATAGCAGAAAGTTATGCATACTTCCATGGTGCAGTCTTTCCTAAGAACTGCTTCAACAGTGGGGTGGCCGCTGAAAGCACATGGGCAAAACAAGCACTTGAAACATACTTATATGATTTTGCAGACAAAACAAACACAGACGTTGATGATGTGTCTGTAAACTATGATGACAATACTGGCTCTTGGTCTTTCTATTCAAATACAACAGGGGCTTCTAAAATCTATTCGGCGTCTGATATGCGTAATGAAATTCAGTGGATTGC
>CAMNPQ010000049.1 GCA_946548305.1 uncultured Pseudobutyrivibrio sp. | reverse complement strand
TGTAGTTTAGTCACTGATTCCAGTTTATAAATATCTAAATTTTTTTCTTTTACAAGCAAGCTTGACAAGAAAAAACTTTAGCTATTTATAACTGTGAAAAGTAACATTTATCTCTTCAGGTTATTAGCCTGCTCCAGCATGGTGTCTGAAGTGGTAATAGCCTTTGAATTCATTTCATAAGCACGTTGTGAAATAATCAGATTTACCATTTCATCTGCCACATTTACATTTGAACCTTCCAGATAGTTCTGCGCTATCTGGCTACGTGTAACACCCTGTGTGTTCCACTCACCTAGAGGTTCTCCAGACGCATCGCTCTCATCATACAGGTTTTCTCCAATTTTTTCCAGACCTACTCTGTTTGTAAACTGGTATACCGCAATGGACTGACCTGTTGCCACATCCTGTCCCTGGTTATTTCTATAGGTAATAGCTCCTGTGTCGATATTGACCTTGAAGCCTTCTGTTCCTGCTGTATTAGGAATTGTGATAGGCTGTCCTGCCTGGTCTAGCACACGATAGCCCTCTGCTGTTGTAAGGGTTCTTGTGCCGCCATTATCTGTTGACCATCCAAAATTACCATTTCTGGTATAGTGGGTTTCTTCACCATCCTGCACTGCAAAAAATCCATCTCCAATGAGACACATTGCTGTATTGCTGTCATTAGCCAACTGAGCACCCTGAGAAAAATTAGAGTTCAGGGATGCCACCCTGGTTCCAAGACCTATCTGAGCACTGGTAGGCTTTGTGTCGCCTTCGGCATTTGTACTGGTGGACTGCATTGTTTGATATAACAGTGTCTTGAACTGTGTACTTTGAGATTTATAGGCTGTAGTATTTACATTAGCCAGATTGTTTGCGATTGTATCAACGGAAATCTGCTGTCCTTTCATTCCTGAAGCAGCAGACCAAAGTGATCTCATCATGTCTTTAGTCCTCCCTGATTATTATACTTGACCTACCTGATTTACTGTTTTATCTAATACAGAATCCTCTGTCTGAATCATCTTTTGTCCAGCTTCATAGGCTCTGGCGATGGTAATCATGCTTACCATTTCATCCACTACATTCACATTTGATGCTTCAAGCATGCCCTGCTCCATGTAGCCTTCGCTTTCTATTATTTCGCCGCCCTCTATTAAATCGTAAAGGTTTTCTCCATATTTATTAATGTAATCGTAATCTGCCACATCAACGAGCCCTATGGTGTCCACTTCCTCACCGTTTTGAGTAATCGTACCATCCTTTGCGATGGAATACTCTAAGCTAGGGTCGATTTGAATATAATAGTCCTCGGTAGGCTCTGAATTTAATGCCCCCTCAGAATTTAGTACATAATCTCCATCTGATGTTCTAAGATAGCCATCAGTATCCACTGTAAATGCGCCATCTCTGGTATATTTTACAGATGTCTCTCCTGCCTTATTAGTAAAGGCTATGGCAAAAAAGCCTTTGCCTGCTATGGCTACATCTGAAGGCTTATCTGTAATCTGAAAAGCTCCCTGATCCCAATTGGTGTATGTCTCTCCAACCTTTGCTCCAAGGGAAATATATCCAATGCCTTCTGGTCTGTTTGCGAGGCTTGAGGTATCTTTTATTTTAATTGCCAGCCTTTCATCAAATGCCTGAGCAACCATCGCCTCTTTTTTGTACCCTGTGGTGGCTGAGTTTGCAAGATTGTTGGTCATTACATCCATTCTTCTTTGCTCATTCACCATACCAGTGTAGGCAGTGTATAGTCCTTTTACCATTTTCGTCCTCCATCATTCAGACAATATAATATTCTCCATCTTCTATATCGGAAACCCAAATATAAAATTAACCCCTATCTCAAAAAAAATACTTATTTTTTCAAAATAGGGGTTTATTGACCATTTTTTAGATTTTACTCGTCTGAAAGAAGCTCTACATATCTTCCAGTGCCAATAGCAACACAGGTAGTTGCATCATCAGCTGTCATTGTGTTGATACCTGTACGGTCCTCGATGAGTTCCTCCAAACCTCTTAAAAGTGCACCGCCGCCTGTAAGCACGATTCCTCTGTCCGCTACATCGGCTGCCAATTCAGGTGGAGTCTTCTCAAGTACAGAGTGGATAGCTTCCACAATCTGCATTGTAGATTCCTTTAATGCCTCCTCTGTCTCTTCTGATGAAACAGTGATTGTCTTTGGTAGACCTGATACCAGGTTACGACCTCTAACATCCATTGTCTCAGGCTCTCCAAGAGGGAAACAACGTCCAATTCTGATTTTGATATCCTCTGCTGTACGCTCACCGATAAGCAGATTGTGCTTTTTTCTCATGTAACGAACGATAGCTTCATCAAAATCGTCACCAGCCACTTTGATAGAAGTGCTGACTACTGAGCTGCCAAGTGAGATAACAGCTATATCGGCTGTACCACCACCTATATCAACAATCATATTTCCCATAGGAAGAGAAATGTCTATACCAGCACCGATTGCTGCTGCAATAGGTTCCTCAATAATTTTGACATCACGTGCTCCTGCTGCAAATGCAGCATCCTCAACTGCACGCTTTTCTACCTCTGTGGCACCAGAAGGTACGCAAACAGCTATACGAGGCTTGCGATAGCTTTTCTTGCCCATAGCCTTCTGCACGAAGTATTTAATCATTTTCTCTGTAACTGTATAATCCGAAATAACGCCCTGACGAAGTGGACGAACTGCAACAATATTTCCAGGAGTACGTCCAATCATAAGACGTGCTTCCTCACCGATTTCTTTAATTTTGTTTGTATCTCTATCAAAAGCCACAACTGAAGGCTCTTTCAAAACAACGCCCTTGCCTTTTGCATATACAAGAACGCTTGCTGTACCCAAATCAATTCCAATATCTGATCCTGCCATTTTTATATTCCTTTCCATCGAACTATATAAAGATAAAAACTGTCACGAAGGACAGATTGATGCGTTTTTGCGATTAAAGCCCACTTAGGGTTTTAACACTTATATCATTATATACGAAAATTACCAAGTTTCAAGTAAAAAAACACCAGCGAATTAACCGCTGGTGTAAAACTGTCGGGGAGTGCGACCAAAGTGTCCCTTGGTCGCTGAGTTATGAAAAATTTGGTATTAGCTTTCCGCTAGTACATGTAGTACTATACACTGCTTATGTGACGGCTAGGTGAAGATTTCAAAAAAAATTAGGATTTTTTCTTTTTAGGTAAATAGTCCTTTAGATATTGACCTGTGTAGCTCTTCTTTACCTTTACTATTTCTTCCGGAGTACCTTTTGCAATAACTGTGCCGCCTCTGTCTCCTCCGTCAGGTCCCATATCAATAATGTAGTCGGCACATTTGATTACATCTAAGTTGTGTTCAATAACTACAACTGTATTTCCTGAATCAGAAAGCTTTCTCATGATTTCCACAAGCTTGTTTACATCATCAAAATGAAGACCTGTGGTAGGCTCATCCAATATGTAGATAGTCTTTCCTGTGGCTCTTCTAGAAAGCTCAGTTGCAAGTTTTATACGTTGTGCCTCTCCACCTGATAGTGTGGTGGATGGCTGCCCCAGCTTAATATAGCCTAAGCCCACGTCATACAAGCACTGTATTTTATTTAGAATGCTTGGTACATTTTTGAAAAATTCCACCGCATCCTCAACAGTCATATCCAGCACATCATAAATAGTTTTTCCTTTATAATGTACCTCTAAAGTCTCTCGATTATATCTTTTTCCACCACATACCTCACATGGAACATACACATCCGGTAGAAAATGCATTTCTATTTTTATGATACCATCTCCAGAGCATGCCTCGCAGCGTCCCCCTTTAACATTGAAGGAGAAACGACCTTTGTTGTAACCTCTTTCTTTAGCCTCTGTTGTGCCTGCAAACAAATCTCTAATCAAATCAAACACGCCTGTGTAAGTGGCTGGGTTTGAACGTGGAGTACGCCCTATTGGAGACTGGTCAATGTTGATAACTTTATCAAGAGCTTCTGTTCCTATAATGTCATCATGTTTTCCAGACACTTTTCTTGCCCTGTTTAGACGCTTCGCCAAATCCTTGTACAAAATCTCGTTTACGAGGGAGCTTTTGCCTGAGCCGGACACGCCTGTAACTACTGTCATGATGCCCAGTGGAATATCTACATCTATATTTTTAAGGTTGTGCTCCCTTGCTCCCTTTACTGTGAGCCAGCCTGTTGGCTGTCTACGCTCATTTGGAACCGGTATACACAGTTTTCCACTGAGATACTGCCCTGTGATGGAAGTAGGGCATTCCATAATTTCCTCTGGAGTACCAGCTGCTATAACTTCTCCACCATCTTTTCCTGCACGTGGCCCGATATCCACAAGATAATCCGCTGCACGCATAGTATCTGCATCATGCTCTACTACGATTAGGGTATTTCCTAAGTCTCGCAAGCCTTTGAGGGATGCCAGGAGCTTGTCGTTATCCTTCTGGTGTAAGCCTATGGATGGCTCATCTAAAATATAGGCAACTCCCACCAGACCTGAACCTATCTGAGTGGCAAGACGAATACGCTGAGCCTCGCCTCCTGAAAGTGTTGCTGTAGCACGGCTGAGTGTAAGATAATCCAGTCCTACGTCCACCATAAATTTAAGTCTCGCCTTTATTTCCTTGAGGACAACTGCACCAATTTTTTTCTGCTGTTCTGTAAGGCTTAGTCCATCAATCATATCGTAAAGCTCATGGACTGGAAACTGAGTCATTTCAAAAATATTTTTGTCGTCTAAAGTGACTGCCAAGGATTCCTTTTTCAGACGCTGTCCGTGGCAGCATGGACAATCACTGTAGAACATAAACTCTTCGTATTCTTTTTTTGCAGATTCAGAGAAAGTTTCCTTGTATCTTCTGTTTACATTTTCAATAAGACCTTCGAAAACTGTAGGATAAACCCCACGACCTCTCTGACCTTGATAATGCACATCCACCGAACGGTCAAAGCCATGGAGAAACATGTCTCGGATGTTTTCTGGCAAATCCTTATAAGGCACATCCAGTGAAAAATTGTATTCCTTTGCCAGTGCTTCAAGCAAAGCATGAGCAAAGCTTGTGCTCTTGTTAGAAGATTGCCAGCCGATTACCTGAACACATCCCTCATTGAAAGATAGGCTCTTATCTGGAATCATTAAATCCTCGTCAAACTCCATTTTATAACCAAGTCCAAAGCATTCAGGACATGCTCCAAATGGGTTGTTGAAGGAGAAGCTTCTAGGCTCCACTTCATCTATGCTGATTCCACAGTCTGGACATGAAAATCCTTCTGAAAACCTGATTTGTTCTCCATCTATCACATCCACAATCATAAGCCCATCTGCAAGCTTTAGCACCGCCTCTATGGAATCCGTCAGACGCTTTTCAATTCCTTCCTTTATAACAAGACGGTCTACCACTATTTCTATATTGTGTTTGATATTTTTATCCAGCTTTATTTCTTCTGAAAGTTCATATACATTGCCATCCACATTTACACGAACATAGCCGGATTTTTTAGCCTTTTCAAATAATTTTTCGTGAGTACCTTTTCTGCCCCTAACCACTGGTGCCAAAAGCTGTATCTTAGTGCGCTCAGGCAGTGCCATTATAGCATCAACCATTTGGTCTACAGTCTGCTTGCTGATTGGCTTGCCACATTTTGGACAGTGTGGTATTCCGCATCTGGCATAAAGCAGACGCAAATAATCGTATATTTCTGTAACTGTACCCACTGTGGAGCGTGGGTTGTGGTTGGTGCTTTTTTGGTCAATAGATATAGCAGGGGGCATTCCCTCCATGTGCTCTACATTTGGTTTTTCCATCTGCCCCAAAAATTGCCTTGCGTAGCTGGATAGTGACTCCATATAGCGGCGCTGACCTTCAGCAAAAATGGTGTCAAAAGCAAGGGAGGATTTACCTGAGCCCGATAAGCCTGTCAATACCACAAATTCATCTCGGGGTATGTCAAGGCTTATGTTTTTAAGGTTGTGCTCATTAGCTCCCTTTATTTTTATGTATTTCTTTTCTTTCATTTTATAAATCCCTCAGCATTTGTTTCAGCTCTACCATCTTGTCACGGTATTCTGCGGCTGCTTCGAAGTTTAATTCTGCAGCTGCCTTTTGCATCTTCTTTTGTATGTCTGCAATAAGCTTTTCAAGCTCTTTCTTATCCATTTCTTCAGGGTCTTTTTTGAACTGCATTTCCTTGTGAGCAATTTCTTTGGAAATGGATATGAGCTCTCTAACTGATTTTTGAATTGTCTTAGGTGTGATTCCGTGAGCTTCATTGTATGCATTTTGAATCTCACGGCGACGCTTGGTCTCTGATATAGCCTTTTCCATGGACTCTGTCATGGTATCAGCATACATAATTACATGACCTTCTGAATTTCGAGCAGCACGTCCAATTGTCTGAATCAGTGAACGCTCGCTTCTAAGAAAGCCCTCTTTATCTGCATCAAGAATTGCCACAAGGGTGATTTCCGGGATATCCAGGCCCTCACGAAGGAGATTTATTCCGACTAAAACGTCAAACACGTCCAGTCTCAAATCTCTGATGATTTCTGCTCGTTCCATTGTGTCAATGTCTGAATGCATGTATTTTACCCTGACTCCCAGTTCTGCCAGATAATCTGTCAAATCCTCTGCCATACGTTTTGTCAGGGTGGTAATCATTACCTTATTTTTCTTTTCAACTTCCTTTTGGATTTCATTGAAAAGGTCATCAATCTGACCCTCAACTGGTCGCACCTCCACCTCGGGATCAAGGAGTCCTGTAGGTCTGATAACCTGCTCAGCTCTAAGAAGCTCATGCTCCTCCTCGTAGTCTCCTGGTGTGGCACTCACAAACATAATCTGGTCAATCTTTGACTCAAACTCTCCAAAATTCAATGGGCGGTTGTCTAATGCCGATGGCAGACGAAAGCCATATTCTACCAGTGTTTTTTTTCTAGCCTGGTCGCCAGCAAACATGCCCCTCACCTGTGGAAGTGTGATGTGACTTTCGTCGATTATAATAAGAAAATCGTCATCAAAATAATCTATAAGACACTTCGGTGGTTCTCCTGGCTGCTGATTAGTCATGTGCCTGCTATAGTTTTCTATACCAGAACAGAAGCCCGTCTCACGGAGCATTTCAATGTCAAAATTAGTACGCTCTGCTATACGCTGGGCTTCTATCAGCTTGTCCTCTGATTTGAAAAACTTTACTCGCTCGTCCAGCTCTGCCTCGATACTAGCACAGGCTGAATTGATTTTGTCCTGGGGAATTACATAGTGACTGGCTGGAAATATAGCCACATGCTCCAGCTCTCTTTTCACCTGCCCTGTCATAATATCCGTTTCGCATATACGGTCTATTTCGTCACCAAAAAATTCAATGCGAATGCCGTAATCGCTGGTATTGGCAGGAATAACCTCTAGGGTGTCCCCTCGCACTCTGAATGTGCCTCGGTCAAAATCCATGTCATTGCGCTGATACTGAATGTTTATCAGCTCATGTATAACATCATCTCTGTCCTTTAAATCTCCTGGGCGAAGACTCACCATCATGTTTTGAAAATCATCAGGCTCGCCAATGCCGTATATGCAGGATACAGATGATACAATGATTACATCCCTTCTCTCTGACAGGGATGCAGTGGCAGAAAGACGCAGCTTATCTATTTCATCATTAATAGAAGAATCCTTTGCGATGTATGTATCTGTGCTTGGTACATATGCCTCTGGCTGATAGTAATCATAATAAGACACAAAGTACTCTACAGCATTTTCTGGAAAGAACTCTTTGAACTCAGAATATAGCTGTCCTGCCAGAGTTTTGTTGTGGGCAATTATCAGTGTAGGCTTGTTCAGCTGCTCAATAACATTTGCCATGGTAAATGTTTTACCAGAACCAGTAACACCGAGCAAAGTCTGCATCTGATTACCTTCTTTAAAGCCACGTACCAAATCCTCTATAGCCTTGGGCTGGTCACCCGTAGGCTTATACTGGGAATGTAATTTGAAATCCATAACTGGTCCTCGAAATCTACATTATTGTTAACAGTTCAATTGTTGATTGGCATTTTGGTTGTGCGCAATTGTATGTATTGTATTATATCATAGCTACATAATATGTCAAACATTTGTTTGTTGTTATTTATGTGTTGACTTTTTGGCTATGGCGTGTTATAAATAACGTCGTGTTATTCACAGGACACACCGCTGTAATTTTCTACAGCATCTTGCAAATATTCATCATGTACCTGAATACAGCCAGATACATGACTAGCTAAAGCCATGCAGCTACTAGGGCTGTCGCTAGTTTCTATTGGATATATGCATTAATTACCCACAATCTTTCAAAACTTAATATTAGGTAATAGGATTAATCTTGGATATTGTTAAGTGGTTTTTTGATTTTTTTCTATGTCACTTATTTTTTCTTCTAGTTGTTAAGTGCATTTCGATTTTCACACAAATACACCTACTAGCTTCTGAAAAAAGTTAAGTGGAATCAGCACTTTTCCAAATAAAACGCACTTTTTCAACATGAAATTAAGTGTTCTTATAGCATGTAGCATTTCCACTTAAATATATTATAAGTGTTTTTTCAATATCCTTTTAAGTGCTTAACTTCTCCCTCAAATAGTGCGCTTTTTCTTAATACTGTTCTATTCCACTTAACTTTTTCAAAAGAGCAGTGCGTTTTTCTATCCATAATCGTAATTCCACTTAACTTTTCCGGTTAATCCCTATTACTCAGTTGGATTTAGCTCCGAATACCAAGCATTACTATGAATGTCAGAAAATAGTCATGACTTTCCTAAAATGTCTTTGAATATTAAGAGCTGATTTCCAATGAATATTATGAACCTAAACAAATTATCTTTATAATCAGGAGTATTATTATGCTTTCAAAAACTATAACGCAAAAACCTTCGCTTTTAAAAGCTGCTACCATATGGCCTAACAAGCCCTCTAAGAATTTAACTCGAGCTTACTCAACGGATGACAAGCTAAGTCTTATACATAGTTACATTATAAGCACTGAAAAGGCATTACTAAATGCCCCGAGTGGAAGAATTCAATTGCACAGCAGTAAGGGATATCCAAGATTCTATTATTATGAAAACAATGATTCTGTTGGAAAATATGTTTCAGCAAATGATTTGTTTCTCATATCATCAATCTGCCAGCGAGACTATAACAATAAAACGTTGCTTTTACTTTATAAACTGCAAAACGCAATTGCAAAAGGTATTGATGTAAATATTCCATATGAATTAGATAAAATATATCACACCTTTAAGCCTGGAAAGAGAGAATTGATTAGCCCACTCATTACTCCAATTGAAGAATATGTTAATCAATGGTATAGTACCTTTCCATCTTCCCAAAATAAATATCCCATGAGCATTAATCTAGAAACCAATAAGGGGGAATTTGTACGTTCTAAATCTGAGAAAATTATTGCTGATAAATTGTTTGCAATGAATATTCCTTATGCATATGAACCTGCGTTAACTTTCAATGGAAAAACCAAGTATCCAGATTTTTTAGTTTTAAATCGTACCACTAGAGAAACCTATATCTGGGAGCACTTTGGTTTAAGCGACTCTAATGAATATAGTAACAATAATTTAGCTAAACTTGCCGATTACGAGCATTCTGGTTACTATCTAGGCAAGTCACTCATAGCCACTTTTGAATCTAAGGAACATCCTTTAGACTCTACATTTGTGGACAAAAAAATAGAGGCATTCCTTCTATAGGAAGCCTCTATATAAATCGCTGTCTTAGTAATACTTATCCTCATCTTCTTTGGCGATGTCTTCGGCTGACATGTACTTGCGGAAGACTTTCTCAAGGATAGGATGAAATGCGCAGGCGAATAATCCCGGCGCAAACACAATTAAAATCATGAATCTGTACATCAATAATAATCCTATGATAACAACACCTACTATTGCAATTGACCATCCGATATTTGCAATCATGAATATAGCAGAAACCTTGAAAGATTCCTTAAATCCATTGGCAAATCGTGCAATGTAGGCAAAATGATAAATTGCCCAAACTATCGTAAATACGGTAAGCACCAAAAAGAACACTGATGCTGCTGCAAATGGGCTGTCCGCTGGTATCATGTTGCGGGTGATATAGATATCACCTGCGAGGATGGCAAAGAGAGCCATGAAAATCAACCATGATAATGTGGACTGTTTAAAGTTGGATTTGAAGGAATGAAAAAATTCTGTAGTGTAGCCTCTGCCCTTGTAGATGCATTTATGTGTTGCATAATAAAGAGCTGTGGCACTGGCTCCTATTGTAAATATTGGAAGTGAGCAGACAAGAAAATAAAAGCCTATTAGCATCACGTCTGTCACCTTTGATATTCCATCAAATATTCTACTGTTAAAAAATCTTCCCACGACTATTCCCCCATTTCAATGTCATATATAAGCTGGTAAAAGCTTTGTACGTATTCTTCATTTCCTGATAAGTCCACAAGCACAAGATAGCACATTGTATCGTCAAGACCGAAGAACTCATGAAGCTTTGTGCCTGAGATGTCTATCGCTGCATAGTTGTCAAAATACGTGTCATCATTTTCGTTGCGCTGGCTGAAAACAGCTTCCCTGTTAGACCATAGCTTCATAAGATTCTCTGGCAGCTCTTTTGTGACATCCAGCGGCGTGCCCAAATCACATAGATATTGCACACCTGCTTCGTCTGTAAATGCAAAATCCATTTGACCTGAGACTGTGTATAAATCGATTTGATTATAGTAGGCAGTGGAGCTGGCATCCACATCCCCTGACAAGCCAGATATTAGCGAGAAGCCCTCATGCTTTCCCATATTAAGAAGCTTAGGCATGGTCTTTTCCAAGGACTCATCCACCTGAGCAGAGTTGATTACCACTCCGTATAATTTGTAATCAATATAGGTCATCCTGTGATGGATAAACCAGCCAATGACCACGATGATAAGCACTGCGATTAGCATGTGTATACGATAGTAGGTGAAGATATAACTTATTTTCTGCGAAAATGTCATCTGCGCCAGCTTCGCCTTTTCTCCAGCTAATGTTTTGTTTACTTGTTCCTGTTCATTATCTCTGTAATTATTTTCCATAAAACCTATCCTATCCTAAAAAAATGACTACCGCAATACACGGTAGTCATTTTTAATAAACTTTTAATATTGTTGTAAAACTAGATTTCCAACATCTTTGCATAAGCTGCAAGAGCATCTGTAGTGTCGCCAGCAAGTACCTTCTTTGCAAGTACCTTTCCAAGCTGAACACCTTCCTGGTCGAATGAGTTTACATTCCATACAAAGCCCTGGAACATAACCTTGTTCTCGAAGTGAGCAAGGAGAGCACCGAGTGTCTCTGGTGTAAGCTGGTCGCCTACGATGATAGATGAAGGACGGTTGCCCTCAAAGTATTTGTTTCTGTTTTCATCATCTTTGCCACAAGCGAATGCCATAATCTGAGCAGCAACGTTTGCCTTGAGCTTCTGCTGTGATGTGCTGCCCTCGATAACAACATCATCATTTCTCTGGCTCTTCTTAAAGCCTACGAACTGAAGTGGGATGATATTTGTTCCCTGATGTAGTAACTGGTAGAAGCTGTGCTGTCCGTTTGTACCAGGCTCACCAAAGATAACTGGACCTGTAACGTAATCAACAGGCTCGCCAAATCTGTTCACACTCTTGCCGTTTGACTCCATGTCAAGCTGCTGCAAGTGAGCTGGGAAACGGCTCAAGCCCTGTGAGTATGGAAGAACTGCTGTAGACTCATAGCCCAGTACATTTCTTTCATACACACCGATAAGTGCATCCAACATAGCTGGGTTCTTGCGGATATCTGTATTTTTTGCAAGCTCATCCTCTGCATGTGCTCCATTTAAGAATCTGGCAAATACATCTGGTCCAAATGCAAGTGAAAGCACTGCGCCACCAACTGAAGATGTAGATGAGTAGCGACCACCGATATAATCATCCATGAAGAATGCATCTAAGTAATCAGATGACTTTGCAAGTGGAGAAGTCTCAGAGGTAACAGCAATCATGTGCTTTGATGCATCAAGACCTGCTTTTGCAAGGGCAGCCTTAACAAATGACTCGTTTGTAAGAGTCTCAAGTGTAGTACCTGACTTTGAAACAAGGATAAAGATTGAATGAGCAACATCCACGCCTGCAAGCACTGCTGATGCATCATCAGGGTCTACATTTGAAATGAAGTGTGCCTCCATTTTGAATGTACCTGTAACCTTTGCCCAGTTTTCAAGTGCAAGGTACATAGCACGAGGACCAAGGTCTGAACCGCCAATACCGATTTGAACAACTGATGTAAATTTTTCTCCTGCCTCATTTACTATTTCACCAGCATGAACCTTGTTTGCAAATTCTGCAATGCGCTCCTGCTGCTTTACATAAAAATCTCTTTTATTTACACCGTCAGCCATAACGTCATCCCCAAGCTGACCACGTGTAAGCTGATGAAGAACTAATCTCTTCTCACCTGTATTAATAACCTCTCCATTGTAGAGGGCTGCAAACTTTTCTGTGAGCTGTGCTTCCTCTGCAAGCTTTGCAAGTGCATCTAAAACTGTGTCATCAACCTGCTTTGAAGCAAAATTGTAAACCATGCCGTTTGACATTGGCACACAGTACTCAGCCACACGCTTTGCACCATTAGCACCAGCCATAACGCTCTTCAGCTCAACCTGATTCTTAAGCCCCTGGAGAGTCTTGTAAGACTCTAGCTTATCAAAATTTTTCCAATCTGCCATTTTAATCACTCCTTTATATAATAATGAGTTTACTAAAACAATATCGAGAAAAGTTTATACTAAAAGAGCGACGATTTCAAGGAATGGGATTGCATTTTCACATTATTTTTCCATTGTCCAATTCCTTTTAAGTGTCCAATTCCCTGGTGAAGTATTTTCCAAATTACAATTCTGCAAATTTAGTTGCGCCAAAATCCTCAAACTTCACCCAATAGTTATCCAGATGGTTGTTACCATTGTTTTTCCTGATGTATAAGTCAAAATCCATCTTATCCATACCTAGTGCCCTTAGATGCTCACGATAAAGCATACAGCCTTCCCTTATAGTGCGGCGCTGGAAAAATCTAACAAAGCTTCCATAAGAAACACCAAGCATCGCAAGCTCATATGGATATAACTGATGGCCACTTAAATCATCAGCCTTTATAAGTTCTCTATCCTTTATTTCAAAATCTAAAAGGGGGGTGTCTAGAAAGTAAAGTACGCCCTTTAGATTGTTAATTAATCTAACTTCTGCCATAACGAGCGCATCCTCCTTTCGTATTCCAGAGCAAATGGCGTGTTTAAAATATCTAAATAACAAATATCTTTTACACCTGGATAAACCTCTTTTATGTGAAACTCTTTGTTTAGCATTAATAGCAATTCAAATGGATCCTCGCCGTATGGGGATACATAAACATTGTTCATCGCCTCTTCGTAATTACGATAATTATCTCGATAATAGTCGTGTTCAAATAATCCCATGCCATTATCGAAGATAAGAGGAATTTCATACTGCCCAGTAAATGTATTGTAAAACAAGCCAAGATTCCTGGTATGCCTGTCCACATTGCCAACCAGGCAATCCAATACCGCTAGATTCAACATGTATCGTTCTGTGTCCTGATAAGACAGATTTCCTATTTCTGATAGCTTTGTGGCGCACCATTTTAGCTTTTCTATAGCATTCATCTTAAAGAAGAAATCTTCTTTTGTTGATAGATGCCTTTCCTCAAGCATGGATTCAAAGGATAAAAATGTATATCCATCCAATTCGAAATTAGCGGAAAATACGGCATCGAATTTTCTACCTCCGTAGGCAAATATGCAGTGCTTTTGCACGACACATGGAATCCCCAGCTGATTTGCAATATCTGATGCGATTATTTCAACAGCCCAATCCTGCATTTGGATTCCAGCCATGATGGCCTGCGATTTTACAAAATATCTGTAATCAGATGTGAGTGCCTTCATTTGGAAGCCGTCAGTATCTGTCCTGGTCAGTAGGATGTCTTTTTTCGTAAATGCGAATTCTGGGATTGAGTCATCAGACTCAATTTGTAGCTCAGAAATCTGTGATGGATTGAAATATTTTTCTCCATCTGTAAATAAAAACACTCCTGGCTCGTCCACTCCCACGCTGATAAGATATTTTTCCTCTAGTAATCGGACAAATTCCTGCCAGGTAGGATTTGTATTAAACCCGAATGGAAGCTTCGATAACTGAATTGCATAGTTTGACAGA
>CAMNPQ010000048.1 GCA_946548305.1 uncultured Pseudobutyrivibrio sp. | reverse complement strand
TTACTGCTGCGGTAATTCTAATAGGTGTCTATGCTACTGTTGAAATTCGTGACGTGTTAGAGACACGAAAAATAGCGAAGGAAATAGAAATGCGCCAAGAACAGTTGGCAAGTCAGGACACTAATAATTCACAAAATAACGTTAATATAAATAATGAAAATGACGATATAGATTCTGTAGAGAACTCAAATACTGACGGTTCGGATGAAAATACGGCTGTTTCAAATGAAATAACCGAGGATTTGATAGTAAGTCCATGGGACACAAGCTATGCTGCAGAGGACAGGGAAATCCTTCCTGAACTGATGGATTTATACCAGCAAAATGGCGATTTTGTAGGCATTCTGGAGGTGGTTGGCACGGATATCAACTATCCAGTCATGCAGACTCCAAATGATCCTGAGTACTATTTGAGGAGAGATTTCTATGGAGCGGATAGCACAGCAGGCACATTATTTGTGGATTATCGCTGTGACATAGTAAATCCCACTACAAATACCATCATTTATGGTCACAATATGCGGTCAGGTACCATGTTTGGTGGATTAAAAAGATATCTGGATTACGATTATTATCAGTCCCACAAAACGATATTTTTTAAAACTCTATATGAGGAGCAGGAATATGAGATTGTAGGTGTTGGCTTATCAGCGGTAGGCTATGATGATGACGACAGCAGCAAGTATTACGATTTCATAAATGCAGTCACTGGCAGCGAGCTTCAGGAGTTTTTAAATAATATCCAAAGCTTATCAGTTTTTGATGAGACTATTGATATAAACAGTACAGACAAGATTTTAACACTTAGCACCTGCAATTCTTACACGGAGGACGGAAGAATGTTTGTAGTGGCTAAGCGAATCAGATAAATACTTTTTACTAGAAGTCATTAAACTTGGGGTTAAAAGGGTGAATGCTATGGTAAGGAAGAAAAAAGGTTTATTGAAAAAAATAGGATGTATTCTAATTAGCGTATCTATAATTTTTACAGGTGTTACTTTTTTTGGTACATTTAATTCTGAAGCTGATGGATATAGTGGCACAACTTATACCCTTGACTCAGGTGGTACTATTTCAGTAGGTGATTTAGACGAATACCAATCGGATTTGACAGATATAAATTCCTATGGTGCTACAACAGTTGAATCATATGCTTTGGCAGATTTTTCGTCTTTAAATAGTATATCTGTTTCGGGTACACTTGATGTTGGCTCATATGCGTTTTATGGAGATTCTTCACTATCTAGTGTTACTTGTACGAGTATGTCTGGTGCTGATGCTACATCCTTTAGTGGATGCTACTCTATAGCATTTGGAATATCAGGTCAAACCATAGGTAGTGGGTATTATGTATATAATAGTGCACTTTACAATGGTACAACTTTAGTATATGTTCCTAGAAGCGTAGGAAGTTCTTATACAATTCGAAGTGGGACTACATCTATTGCAAGTGGTGCTTTTGACGACACAACTGTCACAGAATTAAACTTTGAAAGCAATAGTGCCGCGAATATAACATCAATAGGTAGTCATTCTAATTGGCCAACAGCGGGTACTACAATAAATGCCTATGGTGCAACTGCATCCGATTATATTGTAGAATACTTTACAACAGAGTGTCTTAATGCTGGAAGTGTTATAGTCAACTGCGATGAGACAGGAGACTCTATAACTGTTACGATTACAGAGACTGCTGAGGACGGAAGCTTTGAGGAGGTACTGACATATAGGGATCAATCAGCTGGTAGCACAATAAACCCTACATCAAGAGAAGGCTATACATGTGATGATAGCTATACAGTTACATCAGCTACTGAGCAAACATACACTTTTGAGTATACAGCAAATATTCCTGTTACAACGTATACTATAAAGTATCAGTTACTTGACAGTAGTGGAAACGAGGTGACAACACAGGAAATTACAACAACGACAGATCCAGGAAGCTACAGCCCACAAAGTACGTATACTTACAATGAGACAACGTATACTTTAAAATCATCCACACCAACGATTTCTGGCACAACATATATTTATGTATATATTGCAGATGCAACCATCACAACATATACTATTAAGTATCAGTTACTTGATAGTAGTGGAAACGAGGTGACAACACAGGAAATTACAACAACGACAGATCCAGGAAGCTACAGTCCACAAAGTACATATACATATAATGGTACAGCACATACCTTAGTTTCATCCACACCTACAGTTTCAGGTACAACTTATACATATGTATACAAAGCCTCGTCATCTAATAATGGCGAAGGCGGTGGAGGAAACTCTGGCGGAGGCAGCTCCAGTGGCGGAAGCTCATCTTCCACAACAGTAGCTACAGGCACAGTTTCTGACACAGCTAAAACTACTCAAAGCTACCACATCATAGAGGGTGCTGGTCAGATAGTTGGTAAGAATGATGGAACAGTAAAGATAGTATGTGATGGTCCAGTTGACAAGCTGGCATACATCCTTATGGATGGAAACGTAGTGGATAAAGGAAACTACACTATCCAGTCAGGCTCAACTATTCTCACATTTACAGCAAACTATGTGGCTTCACTTGCAGAGGGAGATCATGCAGTGCAGTTCCAGTATACTGATGGCTATGCAGTCACAGGACTCAGGATTACAAACGGTGCTACAAAAACAACCACAACAGTGACCTACAAGGTGAGCAGCGATGGCTCTATTTCCTCTGGACACACAAAAGATACTACTCCAAAGACTGCAGATGGATTTGATAATAGATATTTACTTTGCCTGGGTATTTTCTTACTTGGAGCAGGAGCAATACTACTAAGCAGACAAAAGAAGCTAGAAGCAATCCTGGCAGGAGAAGAAGAGGATGAATAGAAATTAATTAAAAATTAACTTATAAAAATAGCTGACAGGTCAAAGCCTGTCAGCTTATTTTATTCTATGTAGCTTACAAATACATTTCCAAAGCTTGCGAAGTATTCAGAAGCTTCTGTTAATCCCATTTTAGAATTTGATGAAGTCATAGGATCAAAATAGGTGATAGAGCTGGCATCATAGCCTACTATTAACACTGCGGTGTCCACGCCTGTAAGGGCATACACAGGAACGCCCTGGCTCACATAATACAGCACCTGATTCATAGTAGCACCTGTTAAATCCAAAATGTCGTAATCCTTTAATGTCTTTGACAGGATGGAAATAGGGGTCTCACCGGACTCTAAAAGGGTGTGTACCTGCACGTTTTCTCCAGCCTGAACCAGCATTGCTGAAAGGGCTTTTGCACTTCCTGTGGCTTCTGAATCACTAGAGCCTACGGCAATTCCAGTAATGGAGCTTTGATATGATTTTCGTCCTCGTTTCCATATATATTTAGGTGTATTATCAAGAACTATTCCCATATTTTCATCAGCTGTAGCAATAGCTGAAATCAAATCATCCGTGGCAAGTGATACCGTGCTACCCACATACACATAATACTGTGTGGAGCTGGTGGCAGAGGCTACTGAAATGTTTCTTACACCGTCTGCAAGCACAAGCCCGGTAAAGTCATAATTTACATTTCCTAATTTTTCGTCCTCGTCCAAAGGACTCATGGTAAGAGTGACAACCTGCTGCTTTACATCATCCATTGCTGTACCTAAATCTACAGCTTTGTTTTGCTCGCCTGCACTGTTTTTGATGGTGTCTCCTTCCGCGGCTGTTATAATGCCTTCGCTGTCAATCTGTATCCTGTCTAAATAAATGGTGTAGGATTGAATGCTTGCATCTGTGATGTAGAACCCAGGCTTTTGGTATTCCATCAAATCTCTAAGAGAACCAGAGGAAACATCGCTAATCGTAAGTTTGTACATAGGGTACACTGTAGCACCTGCCCCATCAGCTGTTATGTCACTTTCTTTTAAAGTACCGTATATCAAATCATCGTCCATAAAGGCAAGAGGCTTTAAAAGCTCTCCAGAATCCGCTGTAATGTCAAAGGATTTGCCTGTCTCCAAATCCATGATGTGGATGGCGTCTGACATGTCCTCCTGTTCCATCCATGCCAGGTATCGCCTAGAGGAAGACACGGCATATTGTGCATTATCCAGTCCTGTAAGCAGCTCCTTTGTGGACAACTCGTTTAGAGACATATAAAGCAATGTGCCGTTTACCATTATGTAAAATTCATTATCAGCGGTCTCGTATAATAGCTCGGAAAAATTGGCATTTAATATCTGGTAAGAGCTGGTTGAGGTGATAAATACCTGCTCAGTAGACAGGTCCTCTATGGCATCATAGTGATACAGGTTTATGCCGCATTCCCCTTCATGATTGCCAGAATTCATATATCCATATACCACGTAATCCATGGTGCCGGATTCATCAATATTTAAAAGTAAAATCTGATGCTGGTTATAAATGGAGCGGGAATCTGTAGGGTCGTCTATAAAGCTAAAAATCTGTTTTAGGCTGCGGTCAGTCTGGTTGTATTCATAAAGACAACCATTTTGCACGAAGGAAACAATAGTACCGGTTTCATTTGATAAATACTGCAAATCTGAATCAGTGATACCTATATTTAAAACATTGTCCGTAAAAGATACAGAGCTGGCATCTAATATCTGCTCCATTGTTCTGTCGTAGGACAGCAGGTATATTCTGTCTGAGGTATAGCGAATACGGAAGTCTTCAACACAGGTGTAGTACTCGGTTTTATCCAAGTTCTCTCTATTTAAAAGGTAAGAGAGGGAAAGGCTGATGTAGTTTGTGTTGATATCCGTAAGAGCCACTTTAGCTTCTCCAACCTGAGTGCCATCGAAGGTGCCATAGGAAATAGATGAAAGGTTGGAATTGATGGTAACGTGACTTAAATCATCATTGTCAGACATATTAGGCTCTATATATGCTGCAAGGTCTGTGGCATCCTCGGAAAGAGCAGTATTATGGAAAAACTGTGCAAAATCCAATATCTCTTCCTCATTGCATCCATCAGGCTGCATTATTCGGGTATAGTAATAAATCTCCTTGCTGCCAGTGGAAAGGGTGATAATCAGCAGATACTCTTCATTTTTTTCAATGAGGTTTTCAGCCTGGAAGCTGGCAGAAATCATTTCATTTTCTTTTGTGTAGGAAATCTCGTTGCTTGCTATATTTCGCTGGGTGTCAAGGGAACGTATTTCATATTCCACAGTCTCAACTGAATATTCCTTTGGGTCTATTGAAAGAGACACATTCCTTTGAGAATCCAGTGGGATGATGGCATCCCTCATATAAGCAGGGTCCATCTCTGAAACGTATCCGTGAAGCTCTGTAGTGGCATCATCCAGATAATTAACATATACAATAGGAAGTGTGGGGGATGCCTGTGTGCTCACTTCCTTTGGTTCGGTGATATTTGTAACTATTTCAAAGAACACTAAAGAAACAATAAAAACTGCCAGTAAAATAACGGCTCTTTTAATGATTTTTGTAGGTATTCCCTTTTTGTAAAACTGTAACTTCATAAAGTCTCGCTTTCTTGCCTAATAAAAAATAAAGTGTTATAATCCCTAGGAAATTTTGATTTGATTAAATCGTAATAGATATTTTAACACTATTTTTTCATACTGTCTTAGGTTTTACGGAGGATTCATGAAAAAATTATTTTCGAAGATAAAATCGGCTTTATCGTTGATTGGAAGTATTATAAAGTTGCCCTTTAAAAAAATTGCAAATTCTAAAATAGTGGGGATGTTCCTTAATAGCAAGTTTCATAAGACATGGGTTATGCTGTGGGATCAGTATGCATTTTGGATGCACATACCACTGTCCATGGCTATCATATTTTTGATGGAGTGGCTGTCTAGGCATTCATTTGCAGCAGCATGTGGATTTGCAGCCGACCATACAGGACCATTTTTATTTAATTCCTACTGTGTGTTTGTGGCACTTTCCATTGTGTTTTTAAGCAGAAGACGAGGCTGGTGGCGAGTATTTGTCAGCATGTTCTTTATAATTCTTGGAATTATAAATAGTGTCATATTGTTGAATCGTGTATCACCATTTGGCTACACTGATTTATATATGATAAGCGACTTGCTTACAATGCAGGATTCCAACTATTTCTCTGCTGAGGAAGCCATGATATCAGTGGCAGCACTGACAGTTTATATACTGATTATGGTGGTGTATTTTGTAAAGGATCCTGAGAAACAGAATCCAAAGCCTATCTGGCAGAGGATTTTACTGGTAGTTTTTCTGTTTGGCTCATTATATCCATCTACTTTGTTTTTAAGAAGCTCAGGTATAATGACATCCTATTTTGGAAACCTGGCCCAGGGATATTTGGACTATGGATATTTGTATGGTTTTTCCACCTCAGTACTGGATAGGGGTATGAACAGACCATTTGGTTACTCTAAAAATAAAATTGACAGCATACTTAAGAAGGATGCTGCTTATGTAAGCACGTTAGAGATTCCATCAGAGGATGGGGTAAAGCCAAATATTATAGTGATTTTGCTGGAGTCCTTTTATGATGTGTCAGAATCGGACTTTTTAGAGACAAGTGAGGACCCGATACCATTTATTCACTATCTGGAGCAGAACTATTCTACAGGTCACTGTATAGTGCCTGTTGTGGGGGCTGGTACATGTAATTCGGAGTTTGAAGTGCTCACCGGTATGAGCTGCAACTTCTTTGGTCCAGGTGAATATCCACAAAAAACAATCATCAAAGAAACAGACACTGAAAGCTACGCTGATGTGCTTCATGATGAAGGCTACAGCACCCATGTAGTTCACAACAATGGTGGTAATTTTTATTCAAGAGCAAATGCATTTTCAATGATGGGCTTTGACAGCTTTACATCAAAGGAGCTTTTAGATATTACAGATTACACTCCTTTGGGAAACTGGCCTACTGATGACATATTGATAGATGGTACATTAGATGCAATGAATTCCACTGACGACCCTGATTTTGTCTACACTATCACAGTGGAAGGTCATGGAGCATATCCTACATATCAGGTGGAGGAAGACCCGGCAATAAAGGTAAATGCTGTGGGCAAGACTGAGGAAGAAAACTGGGCTTGGGAATACTACATAAACAGAATCTACAATGTGGATGATTTTGTAAAGCAGTATATCGAAGCTTTAGATGCCAGAGGCGAAGACACATTAGTAATCATGTTTGGCGATCATTTGCCAACAATGGGACTGACAGACAGCGAAGTAGCCACTGGAGATTTGTACAAGACCAAATATTTTACATGGAACAATTTTGGTATGGAAAAAATCGATGAGGATTTGGCATCATACCAGCTTGTATCAGAGTTTTTAAATAGACTTGATATACATGGAGGCAATATAAATGCCTACCACCAGACAGCTATGGCTGAGGGAAGAAAATACGGTACAAGCGAGTACATGAATGATTTGAGAATGCTTCAGTATGATATTCTCTATGGAAACAGATACACCTACAAGGATGGCACGGAGTATGGCCCTTCTGATTTGACTATGGGTGTAAATGATGTGGTAATAGATAGCGCATACTTCTTTAACGGCAGACTGCACATCTATGGAGATGAATTCACCAAATGGTCTAAGGTGTTTGTGAATGGTGAGCAGGTATCTACTAAATATGAATCGGGGCAGGTGCTCTCCATAAAGGCATCGGATGTGTCCAATGAAGATGTAATCACCGTCTGTCAAATGGGTAGTTCAAATACGGTATTTAGGGAATCCAATGAATACATAGTGTACGACCCTAGGTTTGTGGAAGAAGAAATAGAAGAACCAGAAGAAACTGAAATTGAAGTAGACGAAGAAGCAGAAGAAACTGGAGATGAACAATAAATAAGGTCCTTCCAATCGGAAGGACCTTTTACTTTAGTATTCGCCGTTTTTATATCTGTTGATAAGCTTTTCGATACGACCATATGGATTGAGCAATTCGGAAATAGAACAATCGTGGTTTAAAGTATCGATGATATATGCAATGTATTTTGACATATCGCATTTGATGAAGTAGTCGCGGCTAAGTACCTCGTCTGTGAGGTATGTAAGGTTGGTAGTAACAACCTTGTAAATAATGCCATCTTCAACAGCTTTATCGAATTTTGCCATGCCGTTTGTGAAAAGACCAAAGGTAGCAACTGTAAAGATACGATTGGCATTTCTCTTTTTAAGCTCTGTAGCAACATCTATCATAGATTCACCAGAAGAAATCATATCGTCAACTATGATAACATCTTTGCCGGAAACATCATTACCTAAAAACTCATGGGCAACGATTGGGTTGCGTCCGTCTACAATGCGGCTGTAATCACGACGTTTGTAGAACATACCCACATTAACACCAAGTACAGAAGCCATGTATACAGCTCTCTTTGTACCACCTTCATCAGGTGAGATAATCATCAGATGATCGTTATCTAACTGTAAGTCCTTGCAGTTTTTAAGGATGCCCTTAAGGAACTGGTATGTAGGAGATACAGTCTCAAAGCTGTTAAGTGGAATCGCATTTTGAACACGTGGGTCATGAGCATCAAATGTAATTATGTTGTCAACACCCATGCTGATAAGCTCCTGAAGAGCCATAGCACAATCAAGGGACTCTCTTGCACTTCTGCGGTGCTGGCGACCCTCATAAAGGAATGGGATAATAACTGTGATACGCTTAGCCTTTCCCATTGCAGCAGCGATAATACGCTTTAAGTCGCAGAAAATATCATCTGGACTCATGTGGTTTTCATGGCCACAAACAGAATAGGTAAGACTGTAGTTGGTAACGTCTACTAAAATGTATAAATCAAGTCCTCTGACTGATTGATACAAAATACCCTTTGCCTCTCCTGAACCAAAACGAGGGCAATCGGCACTGACGATGTAGGAATCGCTTTGATAACCAGCGAGTGTGATGATAGACTGATCGCTTTTGCGTTCCTGTCTCCATTGGAGTAAATAGTCATTTACCTTTTCGGCAATAGCAGTACAGCTTTTGTGAGGTATAATACCAAGCTCTGCCATAGGCGGGGTGTTTTCCAACACGATTTCATTATTTGGCATGGTTTGCTCCTTGATAATATTAAATTAATTATTTTGAATTACTTTCTTAATCCGAATATCATTACCGATGAGTTTGATAACCTCATAGTTTGAAAATACTCGTGAAGTAATACGTTCGCTGTATGTGTCTCTCAATTCCTCCAAAGAGAGATTTGTGGAAATGATAGTAGATTTACTACGAAGCATTCTCTCATTCAAGCACCCAAAAAGGCGTGAAGTAGTGAAGGAGTTTTGAAATTCTGTACCTAAATCATCTATGATAAGTAAATCGCAATCGAAAATATGATCATGTAGCTCGGCTACATTAACGTTCTTTTTAAAGGTTTGCTCTTCGAAAACTCTGAAAAGCTCACCTGCTGTAAAATAGATAACAGACACGCCCTTGTCAAGCAATGCCTTTGCAATACAATTTGACAAGAAAGTTTTACCACATCCTGTTCTACCTAGCAACAAGAGATTACCACCTTTTTGCTTAAAATTCTGCACAAAGTTAGTGGCTTTTTCCAAGGCGAATTCAGCATTAGCACGTGCGCTAAGTGAACTGCCAGGCTCAAAGAAATCATCATCATACACACTTAGGTCAAATGTGTCAAAATTTTCCTTGGATAAAATGTTGCTGATATTTGATTGTCTGTAGACTATATTGATGGCAGCCTGCTTAAAGCAATGGCAACGAACACCATTTATATAGCCTGTATCCTTGCAATCGGGACAATCATAAGGAGGCTCTAGATAATCCTCTGGAAAACCAGCGGATATCATGAGCTGAATTCGACGTTTTTTAAGATTTTCTAATTTTTCTTTTGACTCTGCAGAGGCAACGTTTATATCTTTTCCATCCAAAATGGCAGAAATAGATGAAATAGAGACTTTAGAAACCTCTTCATCTAACTGTGAAAGTGAAGGCACAGCATTGTAAAGCTCTTTGGTACGATAAGAAACTATCTGACTGTTTCTTGACTGTTTGTGATTGTATTCACGCATAAGGGCATCGTATTGCTCATTTGTAAGTGCCATATTTTCCTCCCTTTAATTCCCAAGTAGTTTTTTCTCTAGTGCGTTAAAATCATAGCTTGAACGCTGGTCAAAATTTAAAAATTTGTTATTTGTCTTGGCCTTAGCAGGTGCTGCAGCCTGTTTTGAAGCTCTCATCTGAGTAGCGGAAGACAGTTTTGCAAGAGAAGCCTTGGTAAACTCCTGATCAAGACGAGCAACATCCTCTAATGTTCTGACAGAGGATTTGTGCCAGTTTGAAAGGATAGAATCAGCGTACTTGAAGCTAGGCTTGTTGGTGGCAGTGATGGTTCTCTCACAGGCCTCAGAAATAATATCTACAGTAAAGCCAAAGGTATTGACCCACTTGTCGATATAGTTTAACTCTGATTCAACTAACTCCCTGTTTCCAATGCCAAGAGCTTTTTTAATGGAATACACTGTGTTGGTGTGTGTACTGGAAGATTTTCTGGCATCCTCAACTGTGGTAATGCCATCTTCTGCCCAGTTTCTCGCAACAGTATCCATATAGTGAAAGCTGCTGTGACCCTTATCTATACAAGTCTCTATTAAGTATTGAATCAAATCAACAGTCATATGCAATCCGTCATACCAAAACAGCAAGGTGTTGGTGTCAGAAGTAGACAGAGGCTTGCCTAAATAGGTCTCGGTAGCAAACAATAAATCACTAACAGCGTCTACCTCGCAGAATGCATCTAGTTGATCTGGACTGTAGCTTGGTTTTTTAAGCACACTGGTATTAGAAGTTGCTGGAGCCCCTGAATTGGTAGCAACAACAGGCTCAGCAACATAGCTTACTGATGTGATGGAGCTGTTTCCATTCACATCCTTGAGACAGATTCCAGAAAGCTCATTAGCCTCAGAGTACTCCAGATTAAGAAGGCCCACTTTCTCCCAATAAGTAAAGGCTCTCATTATGTCTTTTTCTGTGTGGTCTAAGCAGTCCGCTAACTGTGAGATGGAAAATTCATAATCCTCTCGATTTAGACAACGCAACAGATAAAGATAAATCTTTACATACTCTCCATTGGCATCTTTCATGTAATCGTCAATAAAAGTATTAGAAATGCAAGTGTAACCAGAACTATTGCTGGTATGTAGCATGATGTCAGCCATATAATCATCCTCTCCCTCAAAAGTAAAGAAATTATATCAAAGTCATTTCAAAAAGAAAAGGGCACAAAGGGGCTGAAACCTTGTAAATAAAGGGGTTGAGTCGATTGTGGATAATGTGGATAACTTGTTATAAACCTTGAAATAATAGCATTAAAAAATCCACATTTTCTATTCACAAAATTGGGATAAAAAATGTGGATAATGTGGATAATTATTCTGAAAGCAGGTGTTCGCCAACTAAATAAACGTCTCCAGCACCCATAGTTATCAACAAATCATTGTTTAAAAGATTTTTTTTCAAAAAATTTTCACACTCTTCAAAAGAGCCTAAATAATGAACTTCTGTACCTAATTTTTCAATTCTATCAGCGATATCCTTTGAGCTTACTCCGTATATATCTGGCTCTCTGGCTGGATATATATCAGGAAGAAGCACTATGTCTGCAGCAGAAAGAGCCTCGGCAAAATCATCTAAAAAGCTAAGTGTTCTGGTGTAGGTATGTGGCTGGAAGCAAACAATAATCCTATTGTGAGGATAGTTTGCTGCAGCCGAAAGGGTTGCTCCTATTTCTGTAGGATGGTGGGCGTAATCATCTACGATGGTTGCTCCCATAAAGCTGCCCTTTAGTTCAAATCTTCTGTGAGCACCACCGAATTTAGCAAGTCCTGCTTTTATGTGCTCGTAGGAAATTCCCATTTCTATAGAAAGGGCAATAGCTGCAAGTGCATTTGAAACATTGTGAGTGCCAGGAACATTTAACTGAACCTCTGGTAAAGCTTTATTCTTGTATACTGGAGTAAATCTGGCAAAGCCCTTTTCGTTATAAGAAATGTTTTCAGGGTAAATATCGGCATCTTTTTCCAATGAAAAATAGATGACCTGACATTTTAATCCTTCAGTAAAGTATGAAACATCTGGAATCTCTTTATTTATGATGAGAATTCCATCTGCTGATGTGTTTGTGGCAAATTTTTTAAAGGAAGCACGTACATTTTCCAGATTTTTAAAGAAATCCAGGTGGTCAGCCTCCACATTTAAAATGATATTGTATTTTGGGAAAAATGAGTGGTAGGAATTAGTGTATTCACAGGCTTCTGTGATAAAAATATCGCTGTCGCCCACATGAACATTGCTGTGAATTGCATCTAAAATGCCACCTACTGAGATGGTTGGGTCATCTGCTGTTTCAAGCAATATCTGACTAATCATGGAAGTGGTGGTAGTTTTGCCGTGGGTACCGGAAACTGCAATAGAGCGAGCATAGTTTTCCATGATTTCCCCCAGAAGCTCTGCTCTAGAGAGCATAGGCTTACCTGATGCTTTTGCAGCGGCAAACTCAGGATTATCCTCGTGGATTGCAGCAGTATATACAATAAGGTCGATATCATCAGTAATGTTTTCGGCTGCCTGTGGATAATTTATTTTGGCACCAAGAGCTTCTAAATGCTTTGTAAGGTCTGATGTGTCCCTGTCAGAGCCTGAGACAGTAAAGCCTGCTCCTAAAAGAATTTCTGCCAGCCCGGACATGCTAATGCCGCCGATGCCAATGAAATGGACATGTATTTTTTCGTTAAAATCAATTTTATACATAGATATACCTTCTTTGATTAATAATAAAGTAACTACTTTAATCTAAACCCAAAAGGAAATACTTTCAAGTTGAATAAGAGATATTGTAAAAAATGACAGTGAATTGTCAAACAATTAACAATGGTTTAGTAAATATTATGAATAATATTGCAGTAAATAAAGGCTTTTGCTATACTAATGTTACAAAGGGGAGTACAATGAGTTGTTAGATTGGTACATCCCTTCTGACATCATGAGAAAGGCAGATGATAGGATGATTAGAAAAGAAATGATTGCAATGCTTCTTGCTGGCGGGCAGGGTAGCAGACTTGGAGTATTAACCTCCGATGTAGCAAAGCCAGCAGTTTCTTTCGGAGGAAAGTATCGTATTATCGATTTTCCTCTATCAAATTGTATCAATTCAGGTATTGATACAGTTGGTGTGCTGACTCAGTACCAGCCATTAGTCCTAAATTCTCATATTGGAATAGGTATTCCTTGGGACTTGGACAGAAATAATGGTGGTGTAACGGTTCTTCCACCATACGAGAAGAGCGATACAAGTGAGTGGTATTCAGGTACAGCCAACGCTATTTTCCAAAACCTTAAATACATGGAAAACTATAATCCGGAGTATGTGCTTATCCTTTCAGGAGACCACATCTACAAGATGGATTATGAAGCCATGTTGGATTTTCATAAGGCTAAAGGGGCAGATGTAACTATTGCTGTTATTCCTGTGCCTATTGAAGAGGCTTCAAGATTTGGAGTCGTTATCGCTGATGACGAAAAACGTATCAGCGAATTCGAAGAAAAACCGGCTAATCCTAGAAGTAACCTGGCTTCTATGGGTATTTACATTTTCAGCTGGAATGTTTTAAAGGAGTCATTGCTTGCTCTCAAAGATCAGAGCAATTGCGATTTTGGTAAGCATATAATTCCTTACCTTCACGAGAAGGGTTCACCAATGTATGCCTACGAATTTAACAGCTATTGGAAGGACGTTGGAACACTTGGCTCATATTGGGAAGCCAATATGGAACTTATCGATTTGATTCCAGAGTTCAATTTGTACGAGGAGTTCTGGAAGATTTACACTAATCAGAATATCATTGAACCTCAGTTTGTTGCCAGCACAGCCGTAGTTGAAAAAGCTATTATCGGTGCTGGAGCACAAATTTATGGAGAGGTATATAATTCCGTTTTAGGTGCTGGTGTTGTGATTGATGAAGGAACCGTGGTTCGGGATTCAATCATCATGGAAGGTGCTATTATAGGAAAGAATTGCGTAATAGACAAATCAATTATTGCTGAGAATACAGTAGTTGGCGAAGGAGCCAAAATTGGTCAGGGTCCAGAGGCTGAGAGCAAACTAAACGCAAGTATCTATTCATATGGACTTGCAGTTATCGGCGAGAACTCTATTATTCCGGCAAATGTAACTATTGGCAAAAACACAGCTATCAAAGGCGAGACTAGCGAGGCAGATTATCCTGACGGAGAGTTGGCTAGTGGCGGCTACATTATCAAGGCAGGTGATCGAGTATGAAGGCATTAGGTATTATTCTAGCAGGTGG
>CAMNPQ010000047.1 GCA_946548305.1 uncultured Pseudobutyrivibrio sp. | reverse complement strand
GGCCTTATAACAATATTTATAAGGGAAATTATACTATGCAGATTATAGGTTCTCATGTAGGTGAGTTAGACATAGATATTGACACTCAGTATGAGGATGCAATTTCATATACTATTGACAAAAGAATTGACAATAGCATATTGATAAACATTAATGTTAAAAAATCTATTGACGATTTAGACATAGTATTAAAAAATAATGGGGATGAACCAGTTGTATTCCAAAATATATTAGTGGAAAGATATTAGAGGTACGTACATCTAGAAATGGATAGGTTAATAAATAAAAATAGAGTAATTGAAAGTTTTTTCAATTCATTTTATGTTGAGGCTTTTTTTTATGCTGCGGCGTGCGCAACTATTTTCTGCTACGGATTATTCCACTGGTGGCTACAATATGATCAAGTGTTGAAACCTTTTTTTGATATTTATCCTATGATAGCCATGTGTGTAGCACTATTTTTTGTATTGAAAAGGGGTAAAATAGAGTTTGATATGGCTCTTTGTTTGTTGATGCAAACGATGGTGTTAGTTGCAGTACTTGACTATCATAATGAAGGCTACTATGAAGTGCGATATGCTTGGATGTTGCCAACTGCATATATATTTGGAAAGTGTCTAGCAAGAAATGACATGGTGTACAGAGAAAACAGAATTTTAGGAATATATTTGGCACTCGCAGGTGGGATGTTTCTATGTACACTGATGGACTTTAGAGTTAATTGGACATATGGTGAAAACGGTTGGGGATATGGAACAGAAATGTGGAATACATTCGAAAGTGGCTTGCCGCAGCCTAGAACAACATATGAATTAGGCTTTGTGTTGGTGACTGCGTTTATGGCATATGCCATTATAAATGCTAGAAGAAAAAAGATTCTGTTTTTCATTACAGTGTGTTTAAATCTACTTATACAGTATATGGTAATAAAGGTAGATGGACGAGAAAATAGAATATTACTCATCCTAGTTGTTCCAGTATGTGTAACCATATATATAATTCATGGGATTGTCACAAAAAGAAAAAAAGCAGTGGTATTTGCATTGGCGCTATTTTCTCTAATCGTGATAGGCGCTATTGTCTTTTTTATAATGTTTAAACAAAATCGCTTTGGATTATATGACAAATATTTATCATCTAATTGGTCAGCTGGAGGAGGAATATTTACAAATGTTAGGTTTGAAATCAATATAAGTGCTTTCAAGAATATGCTTAGATATCCACTAGACGACTATTACTATTATGCAGGAGAAAGAAAAGCGCATAGTATGGTATTAGAATATGGAAGGGTATATGGTCTTACAACATATATAGGCATGACTATGATTAGATTGTTGTTCATTAAAGATGCCTTACTATTTTTATTTAATAAAAGAGAGCTTTTAAACATAAAAATGCTATTATTCACAGCATTTACTTATATAAATATATATTATTCCTTTGAGCCAAATGGCTTCCAAAGAAGATACTTTTGGATGATAGGATTATTAATTAGCGGATTGATAAGGGGCAGACTGATAATTTGTAGAGAAAATAAAAGATTGGGAAGTTGTGATGATAGAGAAAAACGATAAAAAAATATCATTTGTTATTCCATGCTATTATTCAGAAAAGACCATTGAAAAGGTAGTGAATGACATATGCAAGGAATTTCCGAAAGAGCAATATAATAAAGAGATAGTGCTTGTTAATGATGGTTCGAAGGATGGGACTTTCAATGTTATAAGCAGTTTAGCGAAAGAAAATGAAGAGATTATAGCCATTAATTTGTCTAAAAACTTTGGGCAGGATGCGGCTACCATGTGTGGATTGACAGAAGCCAGTGGCGACTACATGGTGGTGCTTGATGATGACGGGCAGAACCCACCAGCCGAAGCTCATAAACTTTTAGAAGAAATTGAAAAGGGCTATGATGCTGTTTTTGCAAACTATCACAAAAAGAAAGACACACTATTTAAAAAATTCGGTCATGACGTAAACGATTTGATGGCAACGGCATTAATTGGTAAACCAAAGAATATACAGCTAAACAGCTATTTTGTTATTAATAGATTTGTAAGAAATCAAATGCTTCATTACAAAGGTGCATACCCATACATCTGGGGGCTTATTATCAGATGTACAGATAGTATTGCAAATGTGTATGTGGAGCATAAAGCAAGAGAGGAAGGAGAAAGCACGTACACGCTGGGCAAGCTTTTGAAGCTTTGGGTTGATGGATTTTTATCATTTTCTATAAAGCCACTGAGAATCACATCGGTGGTAGGTATACTGGCTTGCTTTATAGGGTTTATTCTGGCTATAGGCATCGTGATTAACACGTTGATTTATGGGGATGTGCCAGGCTGGACCACACTTATTACGGCAATTATTTTGTTTGGAGGGTTTCAATTATTGATGCTTGGCATGCTGGGGGAGTATGTCGGTAGAATTTTCATCAATGGAAACAATTCCCCTCAGTTTGTTGTTCACGACAAAGTGAGCCAGCAAAGGGAAGATAAATAATAGTTAGGAAGTGTTGTTTAAAATGAATAAGTTTGGAAATGGTTTATCTGCCTTTTATAGAGTAATGCTTTTACTGTTTGGAACGCTAGAAATGTCTGTGTTATGGGCAATGAGCATTTTTTTTATATGTCTTATATCGAGCGATGAAAAGGAATTAACTTTTTTTTGCAAGGATAATTTTATTGTAAATATTTTATTTATTGTTGTCATTATTGCTATTCTATTTTTCCTAAAAAAGAAATCTGTAATCGGGGCATTTTGCCAAAAGCTTGAAGATGATAACTGTTTCAAAAAAATCAAATCCACAATGCTATGGATTATAGCGATTATAGGATTTGTGTGGGTGGTTATCACTCAGTATGTACCTGGTTCTGACCAGCTGGATGTAATGTCTAGTGCATACAAATATGGGGCTGGAGAAACCAGCATGGTAGAAGCAGGGGGATATCTGGATTCATGGCCACATAATATAGGCATCACTACAATAGAACGTATCCTTGCTTTTTTGGTTGGTGATTATAATGCCATGTTTATGCAGCTATTAAATGTGGCAGGGATAGTTTTAATATACAAAAAAATGGTTGAAACCTGGGAAAAAGTTGGTGGCAGTAGGCTTTCACAAATCTGCACTTTAGCCAGTGGTATAGTTTTTTATCCATTAATCATGTATGCATCATTTGTGTATGGAAATATATGGAGCTTGACATTTGCATTAATAGCGTTTGACGCAGAAATAGATTTTTTTGATAAAAAAAGAAATATAGATATAGCAAAGTGCGCAATTGCCATGGCTTTATCATTTATGGTAAAGGGCAGCGGAATGATATTTTTGGTGGCAGCCATTATTGTAGCCATTGTAAAGCTCGCAGTTGATAGAACAGTTTTGATAAAGGGTATTGTTTTGATAATAATGTCTTGCATATCTGTTATTGTGATTTCAGCTGTTCCAAAATCTATTTTGATAAAAACTACAGGCTATGAAATCCGAGATGATGGAATCTGGGCATTTCTTGCCATGGGATTGCAAGAAGATGGCACCACAGCTGGATGGTATAATGGATATTGCCTGAACGTATATTATGACAATAACAGGGACACGGTGATGGCTGAAGAAACGGCTAAGGAAGAGGCGATAAACAGGGTTAAATATTTGCTCAGTGACAAGCATAATGCCTTTGAATTCTTTTCAAAGAAAGTAGCATCCACATGGATTGAACCCACATATCAAGGGTATTGGATAAACCAAGTGCGCACCCATAGAGTAAATTTTCCTACATGGCTAGATGCTTTTATGTCTGCAAAAGGATACACAGTGGCAGCTAGAGTGTTCAATTTCTTTTTGATATTTATATTTACAGGAACAATCCTGTGGCTGATATTTGAAGACAAAACCAGATTTTTTGTAAAGTCTATCTATTTTTTAAATTTTGTAGGTGGATTTACATTTTTGCTGTTTTGGGAAACCAAGGCACAGTATGCAATAACTTATTTTATATTGCTTTTCCCTTATGCATTTAACGGTTATGAGATGCTGTTAGAAAGAGGCAGGGATGTGCTCAAGACGGGAAATGCTTTTAATAAAACAGTAGCAATATATTGTGTTGCAGTGGCTTTATTATATTTGGTGGGATACAGGCTGGATGCATCCAACTGTCTGTCGCAGCATAATGATGAATACAATGCCTATTTAAAGCAGTGGCAGCAGCCATTTATGGATGAATCCATATTGGAAATCAACTATATGAAGGCTGATTTAAAGACTGAACAGGAACGAAATGCAAACTATTTGATGCAATTGGAAGAGTATTCAAACGAAGAATAACTATAAAACAGAGTGGGGATTGGAAGTGGGGTTAAATAAATTATACAAAAACACAATAATAGTTTTTAGCCTACCAATGTTATCGGCACTATTTATAATTTGTATGATTAGCACATGCTATATAACAAGTGATATATTAGAAATCACACTGTTTTGCAAGGATAATGTTGCTGCGAATATATTGTTTGTTGTAGGAAGTCTTGTGCTTTTAGTAGGCTTGTCACGTCAGGAAAAGGTACGTGGGCTTTGTGCCACTTTGATTGAAGAAGAAAACTTCAATAAAGTAAAAAAGCTTTTGCTTGCAGCTATCTTTATCTTATCTATTGCGTGGGTTCTGGGAACTCAGTTCATTCCAGGTTCAGACCAGCTGGATGTTATGACATCAGCATATAAACTGTCAGTAGGCGATAATAGTGGGCTTGAAGCTGGGGGATATTTGGACAGATGGAGCAATCAAATTGGTTTGACATATATAGATTATTTGCTGGCCAGAGTTTGGGGAGACTATAATGTAATCATATTCCAGGTTTTGAATGCTATTGGCATCACTTTATTTTATAAAAAGCTGGTTGATACATTGGATTTGTTTGATGTTGCTCCTGTGATACAGCTGGTGACACTATTTTGTGGTGCTTTGTTTTTCCCATTTTGGATGTATGGTTCGTTTGTCTATGGAACTATTTGGAGCTTAACGCTGGCAATTTGTGCATTTTATCAGGAAATTCTATTCTTTAGAAAATATGAATGGCGTAGGATAGGGATTGGTGCATTAGAGATAGCTTTATCTATTCAAGTAAAAAATAATGCATTTATAATCCTTATTGCTATGGTTATATATGGCGTGTTGCAGGCATGCAAGGATAAAACCAAATGGAAGAATAAGATTGCATGGCTGATTGGGATTTGTGCTATTGTAACATTGTTAAATGCTATTCCTGAAAAATGGATAGAAATGAAAACTGGCTATGAATTATCACAGGGCGTAAGTCCCTGGTCCTTTATAGCTATGGGACTGCAGTACGAGGAACACGCGCCAGGCTGGTCGAATGGATATAATTATGAAACCTACATAGAAAATAATTGTATAACAGAGCTTCAGACAGCAGTAGCTAAGCAGGAAATCAACGATAGGGTTGCATATTTTAAAGATAATAAAAGATATACTTTTATGTTTTTTACCAGAAAAATTGCATCCATGTGGACAGAACCCACCTATCAGTCATTTTGGATAAATCAGATTAGAAATCATCGAGTAGATTTCCCAGAGTGGTTGGATAATTTGATGAGCGCAAAAGGTTATTCCGCAGCTGCTAGGCTGGCGCAATATTTCCAGATATTGATGTTTTTAGGTGTGATTTTGTGGATAATATTAGAAGAAAAAGATTTGTTTGTGGACAGGTCATTTTTCTTGTTATGTTTTGTGGGAGGATTTTTGTTCCACTTGTTCTGGGAAGCAAAATCACAATATTCACTCTCTTATGTAGTTATGCTTATTCCATATGAGGTAATGGGATTTGGATTATTTATGGAAAAGCTTTTAGCGTACTTGAAAACTAAAAGCATGGAAACACTTACATTGAACAAATTTGGGCTGATTACATGTATCGCTTCTGGTGTGATTTTTACAGGTATATATTTAATAGACGGCTCTGATTTTTTGCGTTTGGATGGAGAGACATATGACACATATCTAGAGGACATGGTGATGCCTTATACAAATGAATCAGTACTAGATATTAACACGATTAAGAGAGATAAAGCTAATAGTGATGATTACATTGTCTATCTTGAAAAAATTTTGGAAGAAAACGGAATAGGTTATTAATGAGACAGAACAATTATTTTAAGCAACATTTATCTATGGCAAATATCATGTTTTTGATTGCGTGCGTATTTGTTGCATTCTACGGATTAAAATATAACACTATATCGAATGTGTGGGTGATGGTTGTAACTATCCCATATATACTAGTGGCAAGCCTGCTGGTTGGGAGGCTTCGTTTTGACATCAACTTTTGTTTTTTGATGGAGACTTTCTTTGTTAAGGCTATGCTTGACCAGCATACAGGCAGGTCATGGATGGTGCCAACCACAATTGCCATGCCAATGCTGGCATACCTATTTGGAATGCTGCTGGCTACACCTAAAGAAGACGGTAAAGATTTTGACGTGGAGGTGCGTACTGGTATTGCTCTAGGAGCACTGACATTTGGAACAACTATTTTAGGGGTTTTGAATTATTTACTTACAAAAAAGACCCCAGAATTTGAGCAAGGATTATACAGCGTTGCCTTTACCCATGGTAATATGCATACATATACGATTATGTTTTTGTTCAATTTTATTTTTATAGTAAGCCTGGTGGCTGCTTTATGTGTAACATGGTTTTACGCTATTATGTCTAAAAGCACTGAAACCAGGAAAATTAGGAAACTGGTGTTAACAGCTGGTGCTATTTTATTTTCGGTAGTTTTTCTAGTATGGTATTTACATACGAATAGGTACACAGCCATGAAGGAAGGATTGTGGCTGTTGATTCATAATCATTGGGGCAATTTTGCAGGTTCTGTAATAGGACCAACTACCACTGGAAATATGTGGCTAGACTATGGCAGAGAATATGGAATACTAGTATTCATTACTCTTTTTATTTTCTTGATTCTAACAATCAAGGATGCTATAAAGCTTGCTTGCAATAAACAGGTAGGGATTTTTGTTAAATCTTATTTATTGATACTTTTTGTAGGCTTAAATATATTTTATTTTGTGGAGATGTCGGCTTATGTGTATACATACCTGTGGTACATAGGCCTGATGATAAATGGAATGATTAGTGGGGTGGCACATAAAAAAGATTTGCCATGTAAAAGCTAGGTATCCAAGGAGCATGTGAAATATGAAAATAATCGATTATAAAAATTCATTGATAGATAGCTATAAAAAGAACAAAAGGACATTCATATTTTATCTGATATTGCGTGGGCTGGTGATTCTTACACTTATAAGGTGCATTTTGACAGGCAATTATGAAAGTGCAGCATTATGTGTGCTTTCGTTAATTCTGTTTTTAATGCCAGCGTTTTTGCAGCAACAGATGAGAATAGAAATCCCTGCTGTATTTCAGGTGATAATATTTAGTTTTATATATGCTGCTGAAATCTTAGGAGAAGTGGACCACTATTACGTAAAGATTCCAGGATGGGACACTATGCTTCATACTATGAATGGCTTCTTGTGTGCAGCTATTGGTTTCTCACTTATCTACCTGCTAAATCGAGGCAGCGACAATATTAATTTGTCTCCATTTTATCTGACCCTGGTGGCATTTTGCTTTTCCATGACAGTTGGAGTGGTTTGGGAGTTTTTTGAATTTACAATGGACCAGCTGTTTTTTGTGGATATGCAAAAGGATTTTATTGTAAACAATATCGGCTCTGTGAGCCTTGACCCAGAAAACAGTGGCACGCCATTTTTTATAGGAAACATTAATGAAACCATTATCAATACAGCAAACGGGCAGTCCTATGTGGTAAATGGTGGATATCTGGATATTGGAATTATTGACACCATGAAAGATTTGCTAGTGAACCTGCTGGGGGCAGTGGTGTTCAGCATAATTGGCTACACAACACTTAAGTTTTCGAAGAAATCAGTGATTGCAGAGAATTTGATGATAAAGCCAGTGAAGTAGGAATGCCATTATGACTTCTAGCTGAAGGTTTCATTGCTCCGCCAGAAAGAGTCATTAATTATGTCCATCTATGTCTTTATATGAATATGAGATTAGGGCAAATTCTTCAAAAAAATGTGCTATAATTACAAGGTTATGAATACTAAAAACAATTTAAAACCAAGTGAAAGAATGAAATTACTTTTAAGAAAGATAGTATATGTTTTATGAAAAAATGGGATGATTTGCCATCAAAACTAAAAACGGAAGCAATTCGACCATACTACGACATTCTCAGAAAAAAGAGAATATCGCTAGTATTCAAGCGCATTTTTGATATCGTTGTGGCTATATTGCTGCTTGTTATTCTTGCCATACCAATGGTAGTAATAGCTGTTCTGATTAAAATAGATTCTCCAGGTACTGTGTTTTACCGCCAGGAGAGGGTTACAACATATGGAAAACATTTTAGAATTTTCAAGTTTAGAACAATGGTTTCCAATGCCGACAAAATAGGTGCGCATGTTACTAGTAATAATGATTCCAGAGTTACGAAAATTGGAAATAAATTGAGAAACCTCAGACTGGATGAACTTCCTCAATTACTTAATGTGTTAACAGGGGATATGTCTTTTGTTGGAACTCGCCCTGAAGCAGTCAGATATGTAGAAAAGTACACAGACGAGATGTGGGCTACATTGTTGATGCCAGCAGGAATTACTAGTGAAGCCAGCATATTATACAAGGATGAAGCTGAACTCCTCGAAACAGCAGAGGATGCAGATGATGTATATATTAATCAAGTTTTGCCGGCAAAGATGGAGTATAATCTTGATAGCTTGAGGCACTTCAGTTTTGTCAGCGATATCAAGACAATGCTTAGGACTGTGATTGCAGTATTAAAATAATATAGAGGTGAAAACTATGTCTAATGAAGAAAAAATAATAAAAAGAAATATTCCCTTTAGTCCTCCAGATATCTCTGATTTGGAAGTAGAGGAAGTAGCCAAAGCTTTAATGTCAGGCTGGATTACAACAGGTCCTCGTACGAAGCTTTTAGAGCGTAGACTGGCGGCCTATATAGAGAATGGTAAAACAGATATCGATTGTGATGCAAAGGAAAATGTTGAAAAATATAGCAATAAAGTGGTCTGCTTGAATTCAGCTACAGCAGCAGAGGAACTGAATTTTAGAATCCTTGGAATAGGCGAAGGTGACGAGGTAATCGTTCCTGCCTACACATACACAGCAAGTGCTAGTGCTGCTATTCATTGTGGCGCTAATGTAGTGTTTGTTGACATCCAGAAGAATGGCGACAAGAATACCCATATGCCTGAAATTGATTATGATAAGCTTGAAGCTGCCATAACAGATAAGACTAAAGCAATCGTAATGGTAGATTTAGGTGGTATTCCTGGCGATTTCGAGAGGGTATATCAGATTGTGGAAAATGCCAAGGCTAAGTTTAAGCCTTGTGATAAACATGATACTCCACTTGATGAGCTCGCCACAAAGATACAAAAAGGACTTGGAAGAATTGCAGTATTTGCAGACTGTGCACATAGCCTAGGAGCTAGTCGCACGTTCAATGGTATAAAGACTTATGCAGGTCATTTGGCAGATTTTTCAAGCTTCAGTTTTCATGCTGTAAAGAACTTTACTACTGCTGAAGGTGGAGCAAGTACATGGAACTTGCCAGCAGGTGTATATGATAATGGTGTAACCGATGCAGAAATTTATCATATGTATCAGTTGTTATCACTTCATGGTCAAAGCAAAGATGCTCTTGCAAAGACAAAGATTGGTGCATGGGAGTATGATATCGTTGGACCATGGTACAAGTGCAATATGACTGATATCATGGCAGGAATTGGATTGAGACAGCTGGATCGTTATGCTGGAATGCTCGAAAGAAGAGCAGAAATCATTAGTAAATATGATTCCGTTTGTGATGAACTTGGATTTAGTCACCTCAATCATCATGTGGATGGTGTTGATAGTAGTAACCATTTGTATTTAGTTAGATTACCTGAAGCCGATGAGCAAAAGCGTAATGATTTCATTACCAAGATGGCTGAGATGGGTGTGGCAACTAATGTACATTATAAGCCACTACCAATGATGACTGCTTATAAGGCACTTGGCGCAGACATCAAGGATTATCCTAATGCATATGATTATTATAAAAATGAGGTTACATTGCCACTTCATACATGCTTGAGTGATGAGGATGTGGAGTGGATTGTATCTGCACTGAGAAACATGAAATAGATTAAATAGTGGGGTAGTACAATGGCTGAAGTTGATGTTTTTGAAAGATATCTAGCATATATATTTTGCTATAGAGAAAATCAGATAAAGTTTGATTTTTTAAAGATGGAGTATGATGATCCAAATGATTTGACAATCAATGATGAACTGGAACATATGGAAGAATATAAAATGCTAAGAAGATTAATGAAACTCAAGCGTTGCTATGAAAATAAATTGATTACAAATAATAGTGAGCTTGAGGAGTTTTCTACATTAAAAAAGAAGTATGAGAGACTATGTGAGGACAAGGGATAATATAAAAGTATAAAAGGATGTAAATACTCATGATAGACGGATTAGTATCCATAATAATGCCATCGTGGAACACGGGGAAATATATAGAAGAATCAATAGAATCTGTTATAAATCAATCCTATGAAAACTGGGAATTGATTATAGTAGACGATTGCTCAACAGATAATACTGATGATGTGGTAAAACCTTATCTAAAGGATGGCAGAATTAAATATTTAAAAAACGATAAGAATAGTGGTGCTGCTCTAACTAGAAATAAAGCTTTAAGAGAAGCTCAGGGTGAGTGGATAGCATTCTTGGATTCAGATGATTTGTGGATGTCTGACAAATTAGAAAGACAATTAGCGTTCATGAAATCTAATGGATATGTATTGTCGTATACAGAATATGAAAAGATAGATGAAGAGGACAATCCATTAAATATATATGTTTCGGGACCTGACGTTGTAGATAAAAGAAAGATGTATAACTATGACTATATAGGGCAGCTCACAATGATGTATAGTGCAAAACATTTTGGAATGATACAAATAAAGGATATCAAAAAGAATAATGATTATGCGATAAGGCTGCAGCTATATAAGAAGGAAGAGACAAGAGCATATTTACTAAAGGAAAACTTGGCAAAATACAGAATTAGAAAAAAGAGTATTAGCCATGATAAATTCAGGAGAAAATTTAAAAGCCATTATGATTTATTCCATTTCTGCGATGAGAAAAATAGTGCAGTGGCGCTTTGGTACGCTTGTTGGAATATGTTTTATGGTGTTTTGAAAAAGAAAAGGTATGAAAGTGTCGATTGATTTGAATAAGTGATTAAATGATTTAAATTAAAATTAATAAGTAATGCTTAAATATTATCTGCATAACCAAAAGTGATGTTGGCATCTCCTATTCTCGAAAGAGGAGAGAATGTTTTTATATGAATTGTAAGAGAAAATACTCATTGATGTTTTATCTATGGATAAGAGAAAGTAATGATGGTAGTAAGTAGTTCTTGAAAACAAATTTATGGTTGTTAATTTATAAAGAACTTATTTTTGATTAGCAGTAGTTAAATTGATCAATTGTGTTTGTACTTGATAATGCTGTAAATTTTAAACAGTAAATTGTATAAATGTATAAAAATCAATATATTCTTTAAGCTATAAAGTAATCTGCATGGATTTAGTGACCTAGCGATAAATAGGGGAAAGGAATCAATTCAATTATCATCTAAGTTGATTGAATTATACGTAAAAAATGGAAATGAAGATATCTTTTCTTGTACCCACTTTGGGGGCAAGAGAAAATGAAATGCGACGTTTGTTAGATAGCTTGGTTACACAGACATACGAAAAAATAGAAGTGGTCGTTGTTGCCCAGGATAACTATGAATGTATAATGACTTTATTGGATGAATATTCTGATAATTTAAATATAGTTTATGTGCAGAGCAAAGAGAGAGGATTATCAAAGGCTCGTAACATCGGATTAATGAAATGCACAGGAGATATTATAGTACTTTCTGATGATGATTGTTGGTACAATAATCTTACAGCGGAAATGATTAACAATAGTTTTCAAAATAGTAATTTGGATATTTTTTTGAGCAAAATATATGACTATAAAAACGAATGTGATTATAAGAAATATGCAAATAAAATAAAAAATATAAATAATGTGTTTGGCTTGTTATCACGGTCCTCTATAGAGATAGCGTTTAGAAGAGAAACCTGTAAAAAAAATTTTGATGAATTATTTGGTCTTGGGGCGCATTTTGTTTGCGGTGAGGAAGTGGATTTTTTAATTAATATGTACGGGGAAAAAAAGAATATAACATTTAGTCCTGTTGTCACAGTTTATCATGAACGAAAAACAAAGGCTTCTAACTATAATCAAGTTATTGCAAAAGGAGCACTGTACGCAAAACATTTCAATTGTATTATTGGTATACTGATTTGTTTAAAAGACTTAATTATTAGACGAGAAAATAATTTTAAAGCTTTTTTTAGAGGTTTTAATGAATATAAACAGATTGAGAGGGATATTGTAAATATATGATTTTTATTAATGATAAAATAGTTAATTCCAAGCCAAACTAATCAATCTATATGTAGTGGTATTACATATTTATTAAAATACAGTATTTATAAGAGGTACATTTTGAAAAAAGTATTAATATTAATTCCTAGTCTTAGGGGAGGCGGAGCAGAAAAAGTAGTTGTAAATCTCGTCAATAATTTTCAATCAGAAGAATATGAGCTAACACTGATGACTTTATTTGATGGAGGAGTAAATAAAAAGTTTGTTAATGATAATGTAAAATATAAAACAGTTTTTCCATTGTATATAAGAGGTTTATGGAGAGTGCTTAACTTATTATCTTCAAAAGAACTTCACAAGCTTTTCATTAAACGTGAATATGACATTGAGGTTGCATTTTTAGAAGGAATAGCAACAAAGATTATATCAGGCGCGCCTAAACATGTAAAAAAAATAGCTTGGATTCATTGTGAAATATATGGAAAAGAAGAGTATTTCATGGAGGTATATAAAGATATAGATGAATTTCAAGAAACCTATAGTAAATACGATAGGATTATTGGAGTTTCGGAGGAAGTTATATCGTCATTTGAAGGGTATTTGCCAGCCAATGTAAAAAAAGAAGTGGTAAATAATACGTTGGATATTCCTTTTATTATTAGACAGAGTGAAGAAGATATGGAAGATTTTAATCTAGATACTTCGAAGCTTAACTTTGTTAGCGTAGGAAGGTTAGTGGAGCAAAAGGGATATGAACGATTAATAAAGATATTTATAGATTTGCTAAAAAAATATCAAAATATTCGATTATATATTTTGGGGGAAGGAAAAATGTATGGCGAGTTGAATGAGTTGATCCCTTCTGAGTATAAATCGGATATAGTGCTCCTAGGATATAAAACAAATCCGTATAAATATATAAAAAGAATGGATTGTTTTATATGTTCATCTTTACAAGAAGGATTTAGTACAGCTGTATCTGAGGCTATAGTATGCGGAGTACCTTTTATTTCTACAGCATGTTCTGGAAGTAAAGTATTAGCATGTAAAGGTGCGGGAATACGGTGTGAAAATAATAATCTTGCGTTAAAGGAAGCTATTGAGTTATTTATAACAGACAAGGAAAAGCGAAATAAATTATATGATGGAATAGAACCTACTCGTGATCTTCTATCAATGAATAAATCATTAACCAGGTTTGAAGAGTTATTAAATGGAGTATATAGTGAATGAGAAGTATCCTTTGGTATCAATAATAATACCAATATACAATAGTGAAAAATATTTAAACGATTGCTTAACATCGGTACAACAGCAAACATATGATAATTATGAAGTTTTGATGATTGATGATGGTTCTATGGATAGCAGCAAGTATATTGCTATGAAGTTTTGCGAAAATGATGACAGATTTAAGTTATATACAAAACAAAATGGTGGAGTTTCATCTGCTAGGAATACAGGTATAAATCTAGCCAAGGGGGAGTATATCTTATTTATCGATTCAGATGATACAATAAAAGAGAATTGCATAGAATTTATGCTAAATGGATATAAATGTAATGTAGATATTGTTATATGTAATATGAGTTATTTAGATGAGGCTGGGAAAGAACAAGGAGATATTTCAACCTCATGTTTGAAAAATGAACTTATAAATGTGGACACAAGTTACAAATTTCAAAGATCTTTGCAGCATCTGAGTGCGTGTGCTGTTTTGTATAGATATAACTCTATTGGAGATAGGAGATTTGATACATCACTAGTTATAGGCGAAGATGCTTTGTTTCATAATAGTATATTTGTGAATTGTAGACGAGCATTGTTTCTTGAAAATAAATTATATGTATATAGAATGCATCAAGGCTCGGCTTTTAAAACGAGTTTTAACAAAACTAGATTAACAGAGATAGATGCATGGAATAGAATAGTAGATTTGTATGATATATATCCTTTTGCAAAAAGATCTGCAAAGGGTGAATTAGCTATTCGTTGCATGAATATTTATAAATCAATTGTAGTTAGTGATAAAATA
>CAMNPQ010000046.1 GCA_946548305.1 uncultured Pseudobutyrivibrio sp. | reverse complement strand
GTGTTCTCTTAAAAACTCCTCGTCCGTGCCGTATCGCTCAAAAGAACACACCCAATTGCCTTCCGTCGTGTTTTCCGTACCGTATTCGATCATCTTTGAAGCAAGACGTCTTATGCGGCTCTTTATAAGCGGCGACGGTTCTTTTCCGCTTTTTATATCCTCGATGAACTTTCGGTCGTAATTTACCGTTATTTTGTCCATCGAAAAATCTGCGTCTTTAACTCCTCTTTGAGATAAAAGATAATCTATTAAATCCTCTCGATTGTCTTTTATAAACAGATATTCCCTTTCGCCAGTTTCTTTCGGCGTAATGGTAAACTCTACGTTTTCTCCGTTTGCTTTTTCGGGGGAATAATTATCCGCTGCGCTTTGGGTGAATATATCCGCCCAATCTTTCAGTTTGTCTTCATCACTACGAAGTCGATTATGCCGCTTAAACCACTTCGGACATTCCCTTGTGAGAAAACGTATCTTTAAATTCTCTCCCAAATAGTCCGCTACTTTTTCAACTTCTACCACTTCGTGGCGTAGTTTCAACTCCGAGGCTATTTCTTGTATATGTGATTTAAAAAAGTTTATATATTCGTCGAGAAAACTCGGATAATCGTCGTAAACGCCCGTGTATGTTACGCTTTTACCGTATTCCACGAACTGATTTGCTATTATTTTTACAAGTTCGGTATCGCTCTTTGCGTTATGACGCTCTTCTCTGAAACGTAATTGTCTTTTATATACGTCACGCTCTTCGCCTATTAAATATTCGTCGGCATATATAAGGTCGGAAATTCGCTTTGCTACGTCTTTCCAAGAAAGTATTACGCTAATTTCGTCTTCGTGAGTGTTCGGATCCCTCAGTTTTAACATCAAACCCTTTGCCTTCAAGCATACAGGCATTTTTCCGGAGCAGGCTGCAAACTGGGATTGGTTTTCTTCTATAATAAATAATGAAATAAAAGAAAAAAATCGTCCTGTTAAAGTGCTAAACCTTTTCGCGTACACAGGCGGTGCCACTCTTGCGGCAGCAGCTGCCGGAGCCAGTGTAACTCACGTGGATGCTTCAAAGGGTATGGTTGGATGGGCAAAGGAAAATGCTATTTCCTCCGGGCTTGAAAAAGCTCCTATCAGATGGATAGTTGATGATTGCCGCAAATTCGTGGAACGTGAAATCAGACGCGGCAATAAATATGATGGCATTATAATGGATCCACCTTCATATGGTAGGGGCTCTAAAAATGAGGTCTGGAAAATCGAGGATGATATTTTCCCATTCATAGAACTGTGTGAGCAAATCCTATCAGAGGATGCTTTGTTCTTTTTGGTAAATTCCTACACTACAGGCCTGCAACCGGCAGTATTAAATTATATGATTAGCACAGCACTTTTGAAAAAGCATAAGGGAATAGTCACTGCTGACGAAATCGGGCTTCCTGTTACAGAGTCAGGACTTGTGCTTCCCTGCGGAGCCAGTGGTCGCTGGATGAGACAATAAGGAGATTTATATGACAGATACAAATATGAATCCACTTGGCTCTGAGCCAATTGGAAAACTACTTGCGAAATTTGCTATACCAAGCATTATAGCAATGCTTGTTGGTTCACTGTACAATATGGTGGATCAGCTGTTTATAGGAAACTTTGTCGGCGCACTGGGAAATGGTGCCACAAATATACAGTTTCCTCTTTCCATATTAAATGTTTCCATAGCACTTTTGTGTGGTATAGGCGCAGCCTCCACTTTCAACCTTGCCATGGGTAGAGGGGAGACAAAAAAAGCTGGATACTATATAGGAAATGCTGTATCCGTAATGCTGATTGGTGGATTAATACTCTGCCTGGTTACTGAAATTTTTCTAGAGCCTATTCTTATAGCATGCGGTGCCACAGAAAATATTTTGCCTTATGCTGTTGAATATTCCAGAATATGTGCTCTAGGCTTTCCTTTCTTTATATTATCAGGTGGCGGTAGCCATTTGGTAAGAGCTGATGGCAGCCCAAATGTCACAATGGCTATAAACCTTGTAGGTGCTATCGTAAATACGATTTTAGATGCCTTGTTTGTGGCTGTGTTCGGATGGGGTATGACTGGTGCTGCAGTTGCCACCATTATAGGTCAGTATATTTCAGGTATAATGGTTTTAGTGTATCTCACCAGATTTAAGACCTGCAAGCTTGAAAAAGAACACTTCATTCCTAAGCTTCATATTATTGCATCAATTGCTTCCCTGGGAACAGCACCTTTTATAAATCAGATAGCTATGATGCTTGTACAAATCGTCATGAATCGCGTAATGGGTCACTACGGTGCCCAATCCATCTACGGTGCCGATATACCTATCACCTGTGCAGGTATCATCTCAAAGGTTAATGGTATTTGCTTTTCCTTTGTAATCGGTATTTCTCAAGGCTTACAGCCAATCATCAGCTTTAACTATGGTGCAAGAAATTATAAAAGGGTTAAGGATGCTTTTTATCTGGCAATAAAGCTTGCGGCCTGCATCACAATCACAAGCTTTATATGCTTCCAGCTGTTTCCTCGTCAAATTGTTTCAATATTTGGCTCTGGAGATGAGCTATATTTTTCATTCTGTGAAAGATACTTTAGAATATTCCTGTTTGGAATATGGACTGCTTTCCTACAGCCTTTATCTTCGAACTTTTTCACATCAATCGGAAAGCCTTACAAAGGAATTTTTATGTCCCTTACAAGACAGGTGCTTTTCCTTACACCTTTAATCATAGGCTTACCTTTGATTTTAGGCTTTGATGGTGTTTTATATGCAGGTCCTATAGCTGATGCACTTTCATTTATAATATGCTTCTTACTTGTAAAAGTTGAATTTTCTCATCCAGAATTCAAAAAATAGAAAAAGTCCAAAGTCAAAAATGAGTTTGTCTGATAAATCTCATTTTGACTTTGGACTTTCTTTTTATTGTAATGCCTGCTCTAAATCAGCAATCAAATCCTTTGAATCTTCCAGTCCACAGGATACTCTAATAAGTCCTGCTGGAATACCTGCAGCCTCAAGCTGCTCATCAGACATCTGACGATGTGTGGAGGTAGCAGGATTCAAGCAACAGCTTCTGGCATCTGCCACGTGGGTTTCAATAGCAATCAGCTTCAGCTTCTTCATAAATGATTCTGCTGCTGCACGTCCACCCTTCAATTCAAATGAAACAACACCACAGCCTCCATTTGGAAGATATTTTTGTGCTATCTCATAATACTCATCCCCTTCAAGCCCTGGATAAGTAACCTTTTTAACCTGTGGCTGCTCACTTAGGAATTTTGCAACTGCCTGACCGTTTTCCACATGGCGTCTCATACGTACATGTAATGATTCAAGACCCAGGTTTAATATGAATGCATGCTGTGGACTTTGGATGCTTCCAAAATCACGCATCAATTGTGATGTACATTTTGTAATGAATGCACATGCCTTGCCAAACTTTTCAGCGTATGTAATACCATGATAGCTTTCGTCAGGAGTGCAAAGTCCTGGGAATTTATCAGCATGAGCCATCCAGTCAAATTTGCCAGAATCAACAATACATCCACCCACTGCTGCACCGTGTCCATCCATGTATTTGGTGGTCGAATGTGTAACTATATCAGCTCCCCATTCTATTGGACGGCAATTGATTGGTGTTGGGAAGGTATTATCCACAATGAGTGGCACTCCATGCTCATGTGCTACTTTTGCAAACTTTTCAATATCTAAAACAGTAAGAGCTGGATTTGCAATGGTCTCACCAAACATAGCCCTTGTGTTTTCCTTGAAGGCTGCATTTAATTCCTCTTCACTTGCATTTGGAGAAACAAATGTTACATCAATACCCATCTTTCTCATGGTCACATCAATCAGATTGAAGGTGCCACCATAGATAGATGACGAAGCCACGATATGGCTGCCGCATTCGCATATATTAAACAGAGCAAAGAAATTAGCTGCCTGTCCACTAGATGTGAGCATAGCTGAACTTCCTCCCTCCAATGCTGCTATCTTTGCTGCCACGTAATCATTGGTAGGATTTTGCAGTCTGGTATAAAAATATCCAGAAGCTTCCAAATCAAAAAGCTTACCCATATCCTCGCTAGTGTCATACTTAAATGTTGTAGACTGCACTATAGGAATCTGGCGAGGCTCACCATTCCCTGGTTTATAACCTGCCTGTACACATCTAGTTCCTATTCCTTCACTCATATTATCCTCCTGTTGCTCTTACTTTATTTAGTCTTAATTATTTGTTATCTCGTCGTAACGAGTAGTAACCTTGCTCCAATCCAGTATCTCCCAGAACGCCTTGATGTAATCTGGACGAAGGTTTTTGTATTTCAGATAGTATGCATGCTCCCAAACATCTAAGGCAATGATAGGAATCATACCTTTGCCCTCTGAGATAGGATTGTCCTGGTTTAGTGAGGTGGAAATAGCCAGTTTCCCTGATTTATCGCAGGAAAGCCATGCCCATCCTGAGCCAAACTGTCCAGCTGCTGCAGCAGACATCTGCTCCTTTAAGGTATCTAAACTTCCGAATGTAGAATCAATAGCCTCTGCCAGCTTGCCTGTAGGATTTTTTGCTGCCTTTGGCGAAAACATTTCAAAATAAAGATTGTGATTGTAATAACCGCCGCCCTGATTGCGCAGACCTTTTCTCAAAGTCTCATCTGCCACTTTGTCAAGACTGGCCAAAAGCTCCTCAACAGGTAAATTTGCCATGCCTGCTTTTTCTGCTAAGTCATTGAAATTTTTGGTGTAAGTAGCATGGTGTTTGCCGTGATGGGTCTCCACTGTCTCCTTATCAATATAAGGCTCTAGTGCATCACTGTCATAAGATAATTTAATCTGCTCGTACATACCCCTTCTCCTTTCACATTAAATATTTTTAGCCGGCACTCCTATATAAGTCCCAGGCTTGATAATGTTTTTAACAACTACAGCACCTGCTCCTATAGTGACATCTGAACACACTGAAAGGTTGTTGCTGATAACAGCCCCTATTCCTATCCATGAGTTGTCTCCTATAGCCACAGTGCCAGCAGTGTGAGCCCCCACAGAAACATGTACATAATCCCCAATAGTGTTGTCATGATCCACAGAAGCACAGGTATTAATAATGCATCCATCACCGATTTTAGTGCCAGGATTCACCACTGCACCTGCCATCACTACGCTGCCAAGTCCTATATGGGCGTCATAGGCTATAGTTGCATTTGGATGAATCAGGGTGACAATATTTGCCCCCTTGGATAAAAGCTTTTCCTGCACCTTTCGTCGAATTTTAGCATCTCCTATCCCAACGATAAAATCGTACCCATCCCGAAGAAAATTATCCAAATCAGTATCTTCATCAGCCACTGGATATTCCCCTAGCATGTCGATTGTGGGATTTAAGTCAACAAAAACAATATCATCATAACCATTGTCCAAAGCTATCTCGGCGATAACCTTGCAATGACCACTAGCTCCCATAATAGCTATACGCTTCATGTGCCTAGCACCTCTCTTCCCCTTCGCTTGTGATAATGCTATCCACTATGTAAATAGGTCGATTTTTCACTTCTGCAAATATTATTGCCAAATACTCAGAAATAAATCCAAGTATGATAAATAGGATTCCAAACATAAAACTGATTAAAACTACCAGTGTAGAATATCCATCAGGTGCATTTCCAAGAAAATACTGCACTATTGAATAAATAATGAGTATAAGGGAAAATGCCAGGGACAAAAGACCTGCATATATTCCCATTTTAAGGGGTGCATCTGAAAAATTACAGATAGCATTTAATGAAAGCTTTACAAGTGCCCTTAAATTGTAGTTACTCTGTCCTGCCACTCTGGCACTGGCTTTAAATTCTAAAGTAGTCTTTTTGTAGCCCACATTTTGAACATAGCCACGTAAAAATCTCACACGCTCTCTATAATCTTTTTTCAGTACTAAAGCCACGCGTCTTGATATACCAAAAAAGTCCGAGGAATTATTTTCAAAATTCGCCTTGGACATTTTGTTCATTACCTTGTAAAAGGCTGCTGACGTGATTTTCTTGAAAAGTCCTGCATCAGCTCTTGCGGTCCTAACCATGGATATTACATCATAGCCCTCATCAAATTTTGCTATGATTTCCGGGATTGCTTCTGGTGGATGCTGTAAGTCCGCATCCATACAGACCACACCATCACCAGCTGAAATGTCTATGCCTGCAATCATAGCTGCCTCGTGACCTCTGTTTGCCGCAAAATTCACCACTTTAACCTTTGGATTTTTTGTTGCAAAGCCTTTAAGTAAATCAAGGCTATTGTCACGACTTCCATCATTTACAAATATTAACTCATAATCCCAGTCAGCTGCAGCCACTGCCGCTTCCAAAATAGGGCAGGTATGGTCATAAAATTGATTCAAGCCCTGCTCCTCATTATATACTGATACTACTATTGATATTTTCTTTGCCATATTTATCCTTCTAGTATAATTAAAATAAGCGTCGAAACATGTCGACGCTTATAGTATATCACATAGCTTTCTGTTTTTCCTCAGAAAAACAAAACCTAAATTATCGTACTGCCAATATAGAATTGAAGTCCACTCCTGCAATTGCGCTAGCCTGAGCAATCGTGTCCGGGCTTTCAGCATTTTGATAGAATGAATATGCCATTTTGCTGTGGTTGCTGGTGTCCATCAAACCATTCGCCAAGCCCTGTGGGATTTCAATATGCGGGTCATCCTTTTCACGGGAAAGAATAATTCCATCGATTACACTGTTGTTGTTCGCCACAAGTATGGCAAACACAATTGCCGCTGCCTGCTGGTCTTCACCTAGCATAGAGGTGTAACCCTGTTCTGATAGTTTCACAGAACGCACCGCTCCTGTAGGAGATATAAAATCAGGCTGGCACAAGAAATCCGTCAACACATCTATGTTGTACATTGAGATAAATTGGGTGTCCTGACTTCTTGTGATATTAGCTGTAGGTGCCCATGCTGCTGTGGAAGTAAGTGGATAATTGTAGGCATGAAATGCCAGTCTCCAATCTATATTTCCCTGGCTTCTTATATCGTTATTAAACTCGGTCAAAAATGCCTGTGCTCCATATACACCCTTTTGACTAAATGACCATTGATGGTCTGTGCAAGTGTACACATAAGCGTTTGCATTTTCAGATTTAATGGCATTGTATAGCACTCTGAATGCGTCAGAGTACTGTTTGGTGTATGCCTGCATACTTCCAGCATTCATATAATTCCACTGCTTCCAGGCATTCACTTCGTTTCCTATGATGAAGTTGTCCACATGGGCATTCATTCCGAAATATGGGAAATAGCTCCACCTGGCTGCAAGAAATGAACCTACAGCAGCAAGTGTCTCTGCTCCCTCTTCATTTGAGGCATTAAGCCCATAGTAAGAATGGGCACTGTTGCCCAAACCATCATAGGCAAGTGGATTTATAAACTGAGGCTGTGCTGCCCCATCACACACAAGTACAAGAGAAACCTGAACTCCCTGAGAATTCATTCTGGCAATAAAATTGTCGTAGGCTGAAATGTAGCCTGTATTGAAATTGTAGGTTTTGCCATTATATACATAAGGTGTTCCACTACCGTATGAAATCTTTGATAGTTCTAAGGTAACTGTTGTCTGCTTTGCGCCTAGTACTGCCAAGGAGCGCATCCCCATATTTGCAGCACTGGCATCTGACAAAAGCCCCTTTTTACCATTCTCTACTCTAGCAGCAGACCTGCCTGCGCAAGCCTCTGGATTGGTGATAAACATGCTATTGGAAACAGGTGTAAGTGCTCCTGCCTTCATTACACATATTGTGAATTTTTTATACAGCATAGAGTTTTCAGTGCCCTTTGAAAGAGGTACTGTGAATGTGCTGCTGGCCTGTGCCGGAAGCTGTGCCACATCCACCCCCACTGGTGCTGTCTGGTACACATCTGAAGCAACCAAATGGAACAATCCATCTTCTGAGGCTGCCATTCCTGATGTGGCAATCACCACATCTGTGCCCTGTATAAGCACGCCACCAATAGCCACATTGTCTGCTGCCTCAGCTGTGAGGCTTGGCATGGTCAAAAATGTAGCAATCAGCAACGTTACGGCTACTACAACACTTGATAGTCTTTTCTTCATATTCATACTCCTTATCATTTTGACTGGAAATACATCTTATCATATATTTGAGTATTATATGTGAAAAAACGTTAGATATTCTAGAATTTATTTAGCACCCATGCTTGCTATAATGATTCCAAGGATAATCACCACAAGTCCAAGCGCTTTCTTCTTGCTGATTTTTTCCTTTAAAAATATCTTGCCAAGAATAGCCACCCAGATGTAGCCTGTAGCTTCAAGGATTGGTCCTAGCGAAAGTGGCACACCTCTGTAGCCTAGCACCGAACAAAGTGAGGCTGCAAAAAATACTATGTAAGCTCCCATTACAAGTGGATTTAAATATTCTGCAAGCTTGTTTGGATACTCTTTTTCAGCGGCTTTTTTTAAGGCAATTTGGGATACCGATGCAATAAATGTACCGGTCAACATAATAAGGGCAAATTTAAGCATTGTTATCCTTCTCCTTTACTTCTTTTGTTTCATTGACTGTCTCATCCCCTGAAACCACGAGATAAACACCAAATATTACAACTGCTGCTCCAACCAGCTTTAACACTGTAATCTGCTCTTTAAAAAACAAAAATCCCCACACCAGTCCCCACAAAGTGGTAACAGCCTTGTTGGCGTAGGTAGTGATAAGTGGCAAATGCTTTAGCACCTGCTGCCATGCAATAGCATAAAAGCCTAAAATGCAGATAACTATGCCGTAAAAGAAAATCCATTTAAGACTAAATGGTGGATACTGTGCTGCAGTTTTGGCACTGATGCTGTTGATAGAATAAACAAAAATAATTATGTGAAGTATCACAAACCATTTGATTTTATCTTTCATTTTCACACTCCTTTATATCCCGTAAAGCTTACACAGAGTAGCCCTATAATTGTCTATATTATTCACTTCTAGAGAACGTTGTCTTTGACCTTCCTTTAGTTTTTCTAAAAGTGCTTCATCTCCCGTGACCTTTATCAGAAGCTTTGCAAATTCTTCGTCGTCATCTGATAAATAGCCATTCACTCCATTTTTCACAAGTATCTTCAGTCCATCTGTAGGAGTGCTGATGATAGGCACGCCTAAAGCGATTGCCTCTAATGCCACCATAGGGAGTCCTTCCCAGCGTGATGTCATCACCATGACCTTGCTATCCTTTAGCATTTTTGAAGGATTAGACTTAAAGCCAAGAAAATGAACATTTTCATCTAACCCTAAGTTCGTAGAAAGAGAATGCATTTCATCCTCTTCTTCACCGTTTCCCACAATGGCGATTTTTAAATCTGGCTTTTTGTCACAGGCAATCCTTAATATATGCAAAAGTCGTCCTATGTTCTTGGGATAACTCATGCGACCAATGAAGATGATGTCAAAATCATAGGTATTCCTGTCCTGCTGCAAACGCTGCTTTAATTCATCTGCATTCACAACATTGTAAAGAACTACACTTTTGTTTTTAAACCAGTTGTGAAACTTATAGCCTGAAAATGCGCTGTCAGAAACCCAGATTATATTTTTTGCTTTTTTTGCAGCAAAAAGATATGCAATTGATTTAGGAGAAATTCCCCTGGAATCAAATGCATTATTGTGAATATGTGAAATCAGGGGAATGCTTTTGCATGCTCTGGCTGCCATAAAGCTGGCACGCATGTCGTGGGCATGAATGATATCTGGCTGATACTCAGCAATCACTCTTTTTATATCAGCCACACTCATCTGGCTTAAAGGCAGAAATTTTACATTCCTGGCGTTAAGCGCCTCCCTGTTAGACCCTTGCGGACTGCAATATGCCATCTCAACTCCATCAACATTTTTAAACATCCCTATGATTTGGCATACCACATTCTCCGCTCCAGAAAAAATACTAGAGCTTAATATGTGTAATACTTTCATGATTTTCTCCAGACAAACCTATCCACAACACCTGTATAGCTTTGGATTATTTTCACAACCTTTGTGGAAACATTTTCCTCGATGTAGTCTGGCACTGGAATGCCATAATCCCCAGCCTCATTCATATCTATTGCTGTGGTGACCGCCTGAAGCAAGGAATGCTCGTCGATGCCAGCCAAAACAAAGCAAGCCTTGTCTAATGCCTCTGGACGCTCTGTAGAGGTACGGATGCACACTGCTGGAAATGGATGTCCAATGCTTGTAAAAAAGCTTGATTCTTCCGGTAAAGTACCTGAATCTGAAACCACCGCAAAAGCATTCATCTGCAAATGATTATAGTCGTGGAAGCCAAGCGGCTCATGCATACGCACTCTGGAATCCAGTTTAAAACCTGTAGCCTCTAGACGCTTGCGGCTTCTAGGATGGCAGCTGTACAAAATTGGCATATCATATTTTTCAGCCAATGAATTTATTGCTGTAAATAAGGAATTGAAATTCTTTTCTGTATCAATATTTTCCTCACGATGGGCAGAGAGGAGAATGTATTTCTTTGACTCAAGCCCTAGCTTTTCTAGCACGGTAGATGCCTCTATAGCATTAAGGTTTTCATGAAGCACCTCTGCCATAGGTGAACCTGTCACATAGGTGCGCTCCTTTGGCAAACCACATTCCGCTAAGTACCGGCGGGCATGTTCGGAATATGCCATATTCACATCTGAGATAATATCTACAATACGGCGATTTGTCTCCTCAGGAAGGCATTCATCCTTGCAGCGGTTACCAGCCTCCATGTGGAAAATTGGGATGTGAAGCCTTTTGGCAGCAATAGCAGAAAGGCATGAATTTGTGTCACCTAAAATAAGAAGAGCATCTGGCTTTATTTCCACCATTAGCTCGTAGCTTTTTGCAATTATATTTCCTATAGTCTGTCCTAAATTATCTCCCACTGCATCCATATACACATCAGGATCGTCTAATTGCAGGTCTTTGAAAAATACACCGTTTAGATTGTAATCATAATTCTGCCCTGTGTGAGCCAATATACAATCAAAATATTTACGGCATTTTTTTATAACTGCTGCAAGTCTGATAATCTCCGGGCGGGTTCCCACTATAATCAAAAGCTTTAATCTACCATCATTTTTAAATTCCATTATTATACCTCTTCGAAATACGTATCAGGTCTATCCTGCTCCAGCAATTCGTTAGCCCACATCAGGGTTACAAGATTTTCTGTTTCTGAAAGATTGATAATGTTGTGAGTGTAGCCGGGTAACATGTGAATAGCCTGTATATGTTCCCCACTCACCTCAAATTCTATGACAGGATATGGTTTACCATTTTCATCTACGCCAACTCGACGCTGTCTAATCAATCCATGCCCTGATACTACGATAAAAAACTCCCATTTAGTGTGATGCCAATGCTGCCCCTTAGTGATACCAGGCTTTGATATGTTTACAGAAAACTGACCATGATCTGCTGTTTTCAAAAGCTCTGTAAATGAACCTCGATTGTCACAGTTCATTTTTAAATCAAATACCGCTTTTTCCTTTGGCAAATAGCTAAGATATGTGCTATACAGCTTTTTTGCAAAGCTGCCATTTGGTATAGCTGGCATCATTAGGGTATCAGGCTCAGCTACAAAGCTGTCTAAAAGCTCTACTATTTCACCTAGTGTCACAGTGTGTGTCACTGGCACGTATGTATATCTTCCAGTGGATGCTGGAATTACCTGCCCCTCTTCATCATAATCGCAGCGATGCTCTAATCCACGCAGAGCATCCACCATTTCATTTACTAAATCATCTATATACACAAGAGTAAGCTCTGTAGAAGGGTCGTTTACAGTGATATCCAAACCATTAGCTTTATTGTGACAAAAAGTGGCTACTGCAGAGTTGTAGTTTGGTCTGCACCATTTTCCAAACAGGTTAGGGAAACGATACACTAACACCTTTGCCCCTGTTTCCTTTTCGTATTCAAAGAAAAGCTCTTCTCCTGCCAGCTTGCTTTTTCCATAATCACTGCCAGCATAACGCCCCAAAAGTGTAGCTTGAATAGATGATGACAGCATTACCGGGCATTTATTACCATGCTTTTTTAGAGTGTCTAAAAGGGTGCTGGCAAATCCAAAATTGCCCTCCATGAATTCGCTGTTATCTTTTGGGCGATTCACACCAGCCAGATTGAAAACAAAATCGCAATCACTGCAAAATCTATCCAGCTCTTCAAAGGTGGAAGCCTTGTCATATTCGTAGACAACTATAGCTTCATCTATCCCGTGAAATTTATCTCTGCCATCGGCAGCACATTTAAGTGTCTCCACCAGATTCTTTCCAACAAATCCGGCTGCACCTGTTACTAATATTTTCATTGAAAACTATTTCTCCATGTTTTTTAGAGCTTCTTGTACATAATCAGTGGTCAAAATCTTATCAACAGTACCAGCTACATCCAGCCTGTTTGTGTTGTGAGATGTGTACGCCTGGGATGCCATGGTATGCACCTTGCCATCTACAAAGAATTTGTCATAGTTCAAATCTCTGCCGTCTGGGAGGACTCTGAAATAATTTCCCATATCAACAGAACGAACACATTCTTCATTTGTCATAAGAGTCTCAAAAAGCTTTTCACCATGGCGAGTGCCTATGATTTTTGTGCCTGTATCTCCGAATAGCTGCTGAACAGCCTTTGCCAAATCTCCAATTGTAGATGCATCTGATTTCTGCACGAACAAATCTCCTGGCTCACCATGCTCAAAAGCAAACATAACCAGGGCAACCGCCTCGTCAAGATTCATAAGGAATCTGGTCATGGATGGGTCTGTGATTGTAATAGGATTGCCTGCCTTTATCTGGTCTATAAAAAGAGGTATAACCGAACCGCGGGAGCACATAACATTGCCATATCTGGTACAGCAGATGGTAGTTTTCCCAGCTGCCACACGGGCATTAGCCCCGATGACCTTTTCCATCATTGCCTTTGAAATTCCCATGGCATTGATAGGATATGCAGCCTTGTCTGTGGACAGACACACCACTCTTTTTACCCCAGCTTCTACTGCTGCATGAAGCACATTGTCAGTACCTTCCACATTTGTGCGCACAGCCTCCATTGGGAAAAACTCGCATGAAGGCACCTGCTTTAATGCTGCTGCATGAAATATAAAATCCACCCCTGGCATAGCATCCTGAACAGAGCGCATATTTCTTACATCACCTATGTAAAATTTAACCTTGCTTGCATACTCTGGATGATTAGCCTGAAGCATATGTCTCATATCATCCTGTTTTTTCTCATCACGTGAAAAAATTCTGATTTCCTTTAAATCAGAATCTAAAAAGTGTTTTAGCACTGTACTACCAAAGGAGCCAGTGCCACCTGTAATCATTAATGTTTTATCTTTGAATAATTCGCAGTTCATAAAAATTTCTCCTTGAACATTTTTCAAACTCAACTAGGAAATTATATCATAGTTAATAAAAATGTACACTGTAAAGCTTGAGGTAGGATTTTATTCCCCAGGCTTTATCACTATCCATAGCTCTAGTTCTTTACTTCCCCTTGATGTTCCATAAGAGTGACAGTAGCCACACCATTTATATCAGAAAGAGCATCTACCATTGCACTTCCATCCTTCGTTTTTACTTCTATTACCAGGGTGGTCTGCTGCACAGTGGTTGATTTTGAATCTATCTTATACTTCGAAGAGTACTTTTTTATAACAGCTAAAGCATCTGACTCACATGATTTGTCACTAAGCTTTAGCACCAAAAGCTCTGGCGAGGAAACTGCTGGGATAATCTGCAGAATCATTAGCCCTATCGTAACAAATGCCGCTACAATCACAGCTACTGAAAATAGCCCCGCTCCTACCACAATGCCAGTGCCTATGGACCAAAACAGGAAAAGCAAATCTAAAGGCTCTTTTATAGCTGTTCTAAAACGGACAATAGAAAGAGCACCTACCATACCAAGTGAAATAACAAGGCTAGATTGCATTGCCAAAATAATACCAGCAGTTACAACAGATATAATAGACATTGAAACTGCAAAATTTTTATTGTAAAAGGTATTTCTTGTGATGAATCTATACACTAGAAAAATATATAAAGCAATAATAAAAGTTTCAAGTAAAACAACGGATATTTCTGTGCCAGACATATCCGCTGGAGAAAAACTATTTAGTACCGATTTTTTAATCATATCCGAAAAAGACATTTACATAGCCTCCCTAACTAAAGCATATTTTGAAATAGACTGTCTTTGCAATTCATTTGTATCCACAAGCTGCAAGATATGTCGAGGAAGCACTTCATCATATTTCACTTCCAAAATGTGTGTGCCTGTTGGCAACACAGGAATAGTGAAATCCTCACTGTAATCTAAAAAACGATTAACATCTGAGCTGCCTCGCAAATTCATATCAAATGTTACCCTGACATTTCCTACTGGCTCAACAAATGCACATCTATCATATTCTACTATACATTTAGGTCGCATGCCAGACTTTAAATAATCGGCATATAGTTCCATTGTAAGAGAGCCACTGTTTTCAGTGCCTCCTTCTGCCATAATCTTATTTACAAAAGTCTCATCCACCTGCTGGGCAACTTTTTTCGTCATTGTACGGTACTTATACTTTTTTTCAAGATTAATATAATTGGCATTGCCACGATACATCCTTATTCTGTATTTATATCTGTCATCAGTGCCGCCCTCATTTTCATTTAAGCATTTATCATAGTAATCATCAAAATACAGGCTACGAATCATGTAGCTTTCAGCTTGCTGATTTTTATCCAACTCCATTACTGCTGATAAACGATATCTCAATTTCTCAAGTGTCAATTCTGAAACCATAAACTTTAATTCATGTCGGTATTCCATGGTTTGCCTTTCTATAAAACCAATTTAATGGTACTATTGTAATACAAATATATTTTGAAAGGCAACTCACATATGAAGCACAAAGCTCTTTTTATCCTGGCTTTTTCAATGCTACTACTTATATTTACAGTGGTATTAGAGGGTCGTATAAAGGGGATTATTCAATATAAAAAAGCATTTATCACAAAAGAAAAATACGAAAAACTCACCTCTTCTAAAATATCAGCTGATGAGCCGTTAATTACTGACGTATATATAGACAATCAGCATTTAATATATGACACAGCTGCAAACACTTTTTATTGTTCGCAAA
>CAMNPQ010000045.1 GCA_946548305.1 uncultured Pseudobutyrivibrio sp. | reverse complement strand
ATGGTAAATTCCACCGCTCGAGTTGGGGGTGGAATTTAAAATTTCAATTTTGGTTGGATATTTTTATGTCTAAATGCAGTTTACGAATTTTCATTTTAGTGTTACCATTAAAAAGATTTTAACAATTTCGTGTGTGTTGTTGATAAATTATTATAGAGGAGCTAGTAAATGAGAAAAACAAAAATTATTTGTACAATCGGACCAGCCAGCATGAATGAGGAAACACTTACAGCTATGGCAAAGGCTGGTATGAATGTTGCCAGAATGAATTTTTCTCATGGAGATCATGAGGAACATGGCATGAAAATGGATTTGGTAAAAAAGGTTCGTAAGAAGCTGAATCTACCAATTTCCATTATGCTAGATACAAAAGGACCTGAATATCGTATAGGTACTTTTAAGGATGGTTCTGTAACTGTAAAAGAAGGAGACACATTCATATTTACTGTAGATGATGTGGAAGGTGACGAAACCAGGGTTTCAGTTAGCCACAAGCATTTAAACAAGGATTTGGCTGTAGGTGACACTCTTTCTGTCTGCAACGGAATCGTATTTTTTGAAGTTACAGAAATCAAGGGAAATGATGTTATCACAAAATGCACCACAGGTGGAACTATGAGCAATAAAAAATCCATGAGTTTCCCTAACAAGGTTATGTCTGGTCCTTATCTTTCAGAGCAGGACAAAAAGGATATACTTTTTGGCATTGAAAATGATGTGGATTATATTGCAGCATCCTTTGTTTCTACAAAACAGGATTTGAAGGAGCTGAAGGATTTCTTACATGAAAATGGTGGTGATGATATAGATATCATCGCAAAGATTGAAAACCAGTCAGGTGTGGACAACATAGAGGAAATCTGCGAACTGTGTGATGGTATCATGGTAGCTCGTGGTGATTTAGGAGTGGAAATCCCATTCGTCAAGCTTCCAGCTATTCAAAAGGAACTCATCTCTAAATGCCGACTTTTAGGCAAACGTGTCATTACAGCAACAGAGATGCTTGAGTCCATGATTACAAATCCACGTCCTACACGTGCTGAGATATCTGATGTTGCCAATGCTGTTTATGATGGAACCAGTGCAATTATGCTGTCAGGAGAGAGTGCCCAGGGTAAATATCCAGTACAGGCAGTTGCTACTATGGCAGAAATTGCCGAGGAGACTGAGGCAGACATTTCATATACCAGACGCTTCCACAAGGAAGACGTGGAAATCCATTCTACTCAGGATGCTGTGAGCCATGCAACCTGCGCGATGGCTATTGATGTGAATGCAAAGACTATTGTAGCCTGCACCATGAGTGGGCGCACAGCCAGAATGGTTAGCCGTTTCCGTTGCCCTGTTGATATAGTTGCTATGACCACTGATAAAAAGGTTTGGAGAAAGCTGGGACTTAGCTGGGGTGTTACACCGGTTCTTGTGGACAAATTCACATCCCTTGATGTAATGTTCTACTATGCTGTAGGTAGAGTACAGCAGATGATGGGCTTAAAGTCAGGTGACAATGTGGTGTTAACTGGCGGTCCAATAGATGGAACAATTGGAAACACAAACACAATAAAGGTTGAGACAATTCAATAAATGAATGCTTCGCTTACATTTTATTTCACTGAAAAGTCACATTTTTTCCATTACTTAAACAAAATTTTCAGGTAATATATAAGCATCTCGAGAGAGATACAATTTTTTCATAACATTATTCTCCCTTTTGAAAGAGACGCTCCGCTGGCGTCTCTTTCGTATTGTAAGGAAATAAAAAATGGAAAAACTTTAGGAATGAATATATACTCTTATATACTTAGAAAATATTTATATACTTCTATATACTTTCGCTTGAAATATATACTCTTATATACTATTATAAGCATATAAGGAGGAATTCTCTAATGAATAGAAACCCATTTGCACTTAATTTTGGAATTATACCTTCTAAATATATAGGAAGAGAATTGATTATTGAAGAGATTATATCTGAATTTTCTTACAAGGAAATGCAGAATCCGTGTTTTATGCTAACAGGTGTCAGAGGTTCGGGAAAAACAGTTACTCTCACTTCAATAGAGCGCGAGCTTGAGAAGGAAGAAGACTGGATTGTTATTCAGCTAAATCCAAATAGGGATATGTTAGTTGGACTTTGTGCAAAACTATATGATAGTAAGAAATACATCAAATCGTTTGTGGATACAACTCTAAATTTATCAAAATTTGGAATAGGAATAGATATAAAGACAAACTCTCCTGTGGCAGACGTGGAGTCAGCCATTGAAATAATATTAAATGAAATAAAAAAGCAAAAGAAAAAGTTATTGGTAACTATAGACGAAGTATCAAATACTGCGCATATGAGGGAATTCGCAGGTTCATATCAGTTGTTTATCAGAAAGCAATTACCTATATATCTTGTGATGGCGGGGTTGTATGAAAATGTTAAGAATCTTGAAGATGAAGAAAATCTTACCTTTTTATACAGGACTCCACAATATGAAATGGAACCTTTAAATCAATCCTTAATAGCGGATATATATAAAAAAACATTGGATATAAATGATGAACAAGCTTCTGAAATGGCGAAAATAACAAAGGGATATCCTATTTGCTATCAAGCTTTAGGCAAATATGTGTGGGAATCTCCTAACCATGAGCTCACAAATAGCGTTTTGGCAAAGGTTGATGAGGCTCTTTCTAGATATGTGTATAAAAAAATATGGTCAGAGTTGTCTGCTATGGATAAAAAATACATGAGTATAATAGCGGAACATGAAGTAATTACCACCGCAGAACTTCTGTCCCTGTCAGGAAAGAAGAAAAATGAATTTTCTCAATATAGATCCAGGTTAAGAGAAAAGGGGCTTATAGATGTATCGTCTCGTGGAGAGATAAAATCTGTTTTACCAAGATTATATAATTATATTCAAAATGAATACATGTGAATAGGAAATAAAAAATGGAGCAGAGCCTGCTCCATTTTGTTATTTAGTCATCCAACTGTTCAGAGGCCATCTCAAGAACTGTACGCTTACGAGCCATTTCATCTGACTCAAGGTACTCATCATATGTTGTCATCTTGTCAATCATCTGTCCGTTAGGAAGAATCTCAATAATACGATTAGCTGTTGTCTGTACAATTTCATGGTCGCGAGAAGAGAAAAGGATTACGCCAGAGAATTTCTGAAGTCCTGTGTTAAGGGCGGTAATCGATTCCATGTCAAGGTGGTCAGTAGGCTCGTCCAGCATGAGCACGTTGCTGTTTTCAATCATCATACGGGATAGAAGAACACGCACCTTTTCACCACCAGATAAAACCTTCATCTTTTTGGCACCATCATCACCAGCGAAAAGCATTCTGCCAAGGAAACCACGTACATAAGTTGCATCCTTGATTTCAGAATACTGTGTAAGCCAATCCACAATCAACAGGTCTGTGTCGAATATTGCGGTGTTGTCCTTTGGAAAATATGACTGTGAAGTGGTCACACCCCATTTGTAGTTTCCTTCATCAGGCTCCATCTCACCAGCCAGGATTGAAAACAGTACAGTTTTTGCGCGCTCATTTGAGCCGACAAATGCAATCTTGTCCTCACGTCCCACATTAAATGTAAGGTGATCCAGAATTAATTCTCCATCAATTGTCTTTGTGAGGTTTTCAACAGAAAGAACCTCGTTTCCGATTTCACGGGCTGGTCTAAAGTCAATATATGGATATTTACGGCTTGAAGGACGAATATCATCCAACTGAATCTTTTCAAGGGCACGCTTACGTGAAGTAGCCTGCTTTGATTTTGAAGCATTAGCAGAGAATCTCTGAATAAATTCCTGTAATTCTTTAATCTGTTCTTCCTTCTTTTTGTTGGCTTCCTTTCGCTGCTGGATAATGAGCTGTGAACTCTGATACCAGAAATCATAGTTGCCAGCATAAAGCTGGATTTTACCATAGTCGATATCTGCAATCTGAGTACAAACCTTGTTTAGGAAGTAACGGTCGTGGGAAACCACGATAACAGTGTTCTCAAAATTAATAAGGAATTCTTCAAGCCATGCAATAGCATCCAAATCCAGGTGGTTTGTAGGCTCATCAAGAAGTAGAACATCAGGTGAACCAAAAAGAGCACGAGCCAAAAGAATTTTGACCTTTAATGCACCAGGCAAATCTGCCATCTGAGAATAGTGAAATTCGGTATCCACACCTAGACCATTGAGCAGTGTAGCTGCATCTGCCTCGGCATTCCAACCATCCATTTCTGCAAACTCAGATTCAAGCTCCGCTGCACGGATACCATCCTCGTCGGAGAAATCCTCCTTCATATATATAGCGTCTTTTTCCTTCATGATATCGTATAGACGCTGATTTCCCATGATTACAGTATCAAGTACTGTGAATTCGTCGTATTTGAAATGATCCTGCTCTAAGAATGAAAGACGGTTGCCAGGGCTCATGGTGATTTCACCGCTGGTGGGCTCTAGCTGACCAGATAAAATTCTAAGAAAAGTAGATTTACCTGCACCGTTTGCACCTATGATACCGTAGCAGTTTCCCTCAGTAAATTTGATATTAACCTCTTCAAATAAGGCTTTTTTGCCGAAGCGAAGAGTGACATTATTTGCTTGTATCATTTTTATATCCTTTCGAAACTAAAATAAAACCTGTGATATGATACCAGAAAATCTGGGGAATGTCTAGAAAAATCATTGATTACAGGGAGTTTTGTGTTGCTTTTTAAGATGTTAAATTATATAATATTTAATAAAAAATTATGGGAAGGTGGTGATATCATGTCAGTTCATAATCAGACCGAGCTGGAGCAACTTGAGAGCAAAGTCGCTATGGACACTCATGGTGTCATTGCCACTGAAGATTTCGTGGATCCTACAGTGCTTTATGATGAGCTGATTGACAGGGTTCGCAGATATCACCCAAACACTGACATTTCTATGATTGAAAAGGCTTATCAGCTGGCACACAAGGCACATGAGGGTCAAGTGCGCAAATCAGGCGAGCCCTATATCATTCATCCACTTTGCGTGGCGATTATCCTTGCAGACCTTGAACTAGATAAAGAAACAATTGTGGCAGGCCTTTTACATGACGTTGTGGAAGACACTATCTACACCAAAGAGCAGATAGCTTCAGAGTTCTCAGAAGAAGTGGCAGAGCTGGTGGATGGTGTCACCAAATTAGGTCAGTTGAATTATGATGCCGATAAAGTAGAGATACAGGCAGAAAATCTTCGAAAGATGTTTCTTGCCATGGCAAAGGATATCCGAGTTATCCTTATAAAGCTTGCAGATAGACTGCACAACATGCGCACCCTAAAATATATGCGCCCTGAAAAGCAAAAGGAAAAAGCCAAAGAGACTATGGAAATTTACGCTCCTTTGGCACAGAGGCTTGGTATCAGCAAGGTAAAAATAGAATTGGATGACCTGGCTTTGAAATATCTGGAGCCGGATGCATACTACGATTTAGTGGAAAAGATTGCACTGCGCAAGGATCAAAGAAACGAATACATAAACTCACTTGTGGAGGATGTTTCAAAGCATATTTCCGCTGCAGAGATAAAAGCAGAGGTTTACGGTAGAGCTAAACACTTTTTCAGCATCTATAAAAAGATGGTCAATCAAAACAAAACAATTGACCAGATTTATGATTTATTTGCAGTGCGTATAATAGTTGACTCTATCAAGGATTGCTACGCTGCCCTTGGTGTTATCCATGAAATGTACACCCCTATTCCAGGGCGTTTCAAGGATTATATTGCCATGCCAAAGCCAAACATGTATCAGTCCTTGCATACCACTGTTATCGGACCAAATGGTTCGCCTTTTGAAATACAGATTCGTACCTATGAAATGCACCGTACCAGTGAATATGGTATCGCTGCCCACTGGAAATACAAGGAAAGCGGCGAAGGCTCTACAGTAGTAGGAGAGGAAGAAAAGCTTTCATGGCTTCGTGAAATTCTTGAGTGGCAGCAGGAAATTTCCGACAATAAAGAGTTTTCATCTTTGCTGAAATCAGACCTTAATCTGTTTTCAGATACAGTTTTCTGTTTCACACCTACAGGTGATGTGAAGAATTTGCCAAATGGCTCCACACCTATTGATTTTGCCTATGCAATACATTCTGCTGTGGGTAACAGGATGATTGGTGCCAAGGTAAACGGCAAACTTGTGCCTATAGACTATGTCATTCAAAATGGTGACAGAATCGAGATTGTCACCTCTGGAAATACCAATGGTCCTAGTCGAGACTGGCTCAATATAGTAAAAAGCTCACAGGCTAAGAATAAAATAAATCAATGGTTTAGAAGTCAGTCCAAGGACGAGAATATTGCAAAGGGCAAGGAATTGATTATATCATCAGCAAAGCAAAAGGGCATTGACTTAGGTGATATAAACAAGCCTAAATATCAGGAGCTGATTAAAAACAAATATGGTTTTCACAGCTGGGACGACTGTCTTGCAGCTGTAGGACAGGGAGCCATCAAAGAAGGTGCCGTTATAAACCGAATGTTTCAGGAGTGGCAAAAAGACCATCCTATCAAGGTTAGTGATGAGGATGTCTTGGCGGAACACTCTGGAAACAATGAAAGAATCAAGCCAAAATCTAAAAATGGTATTACTGTAAGCGGACTTTATGATGTTTCTGTGCGATTTTCAAAATGCTGCAATCCAGTGCCAGGTGATGAGATAGTGGGATTTGTCACTAGAGGCAGAGGCGTATCAATACACCGCACCGACTGTATCAACATGATTAATCTGCCTGAGTTTGAAAAGGAAAGACTGATTGAGGCAGAGTGGGCTACAGACGTAGAGGAAGAAGGCAAAAAAGGCGGTGTTTACCTCACAGAAATCAATATTTACGGCAACAATCGTACCGGTTTGCTTGTGGATATTACCCGCATATTTACTGAAAGAGAAATAGACATAGATTCAATACATTCCAAAACCAGCAAACAGGGCGTTGCCACCATCACTATAAAGTTTGGTACTCAAAGCCGTGAACAGCTGCGCACTCTGGTGGAAAAAATAAAGCAGGTTGAATCTATAATAGATGTGGAGAGACCTAGAGGCTAAAATGAAAGTTAAAAAAGTTCTCTTGCCTATGGCAGCTGAAAACTGCTATCTGGCAATAAATGAAAGTACCAACGAATCAATTATTATAGATCCAGGCTCAGCAGCAGACAGGGTAAAAAAAATGGTGCTAGACAGTGGCACCAAGCCAGTGGCAATTCTTTTGACCCACGGTCATTTTGACCACGCCGGGGAGGCTGACACCATCTCAAAGGAATACGGAATAAAGATTTATGCTCATGAGGCGCAAGAGGAGGAGCTGAAAAATCCTTCTATCAACCTCACTGCTGAAATGTTTGGAAGCAGTGAAAGCTACAGAGCGGACGTATTTCTAAAGGATGATGAGGAAATAGAGCTGGCAGGACTAAAGGTAAAATGTCTTTTTACTCCTGGTCATACACCAGGAGGATGCTGCTATTATTTTTCAGATGAGGGTGTGCTATTTACAGGAGACACTTTGTTTTGCGGTTCTGTAGGACGCACGGATTTCACTGGTGGCTCCATGAGGCAGCTGGTAAATTCCATTGCAGATAAGCTGCTGGTATTACCAGATGACACTATATGCTACCCTGGTCACGACACTGAAACCACCATAGGATTTGAGAAGGTTAATAATATATTTATTGCCCAAGGCTAAGATAAAATGTAGATAATAAGCTCTATATTTACTCAAGTAAAACATGTAGTTGAACTGGGCAAATATTTGCTTGTTATTGTAGCATTTTAAAGATTAAAGAAATGATATATATAAAGTTAAATGAAGATAATTTTGAATATGATATTTATTCTTTGGTAAAGGCTTTTTACCCAAAGGAGGAGGTCAAAATTGGCACAGCTGAGGCTCCTTTGGATGAGAAGCTTTTATTTTGCATGGATGTGGAATACTCAAAGAATAAGCTGACACTTGATGGGCGAGAAATAGAAATTGATTATACCAATCGTCCTGACACCAAAAACAGGCTGAAGCTGGCTATCTATGAAAGCCTGAGTAAAAGAACTGGTAAAACTTTGCCCTGGGGCACTTTGACAGGTATTCGCCCCACCAAAATATCATTAGGGATGATTGAGCAGGGCAGTAGTGACGAGGAAGTTTCAAAGTACATGAAAGAGACTTACCTGACTTCCCAGGAGAAAATTGACTTAAGCCTTAAGGTGTCTCACAGGGAGCATGAGCTTTTATCAAGGATTGATTATGACAATGGATATTCTGTATACATAGGTATTCCATTTTGCCCCAGCACTTGCCTTTACTGTTCTTTCACATCCTATCCGATAGGTCTTTGGACGAAAAAGCTGGATGATTATTTGAATGCCCTGGAAAAGGAAATGGCTTTTACAAAGGAAGCCTGCAAGGACAAGAAGCTTACCACTATTTATATAGGGGGTGGCACTCCCACTTCCTTGGATGAAGTCCACTTAGATAAGCTTTTAGACCTAGTGGACAAATATTTTGACACAAAGGCTTTGCTAGAATACACCGTCGAGGCAGGCAGACCAGACTCCATCACCTACGAAAAACTAAAGGTGATGAAAAAACATCCTATTACACGAATATCAATCAATCCTCAGACTATGAATCAAAAGACTCTGGATTTGATAGGCAGATTTCACAAGGTGGAGGATATATACAGAGTTTTCGCATGGGCTAGAGAGCTGGGATTTGACGACATAAATATGGATTTGATTTTAGGACTGCCACAGGAGACCCTGGAGGATGTGAAATACACTCTTTCACAGATTGAGAAGCTTTCACCAGACAATCTCACCATTCATTCTCTGGCATTGAAGCATTCCTCAAGGCTAAATATTGACAAGGAAGCCTATGATGATTACCTGATTGATAATTCCCAGGCTCACATGGATGCATGTGAAGAAACGGCAAGGCAGTTAAAGCTTGAACCATATTATTTATACAGACAAAAGAATATGGCAGCAAATCTTGAAAATATAGGGTATGCCACTCCTGGAAAAGAGGGACTTTATAATATCTTGATAATGGAAGAGAAACAAACTATAATGGCTCTTGGTGCAGGCACATCCTGCAAATTTGTGGCCAATCATGGCAGCAGTGTTACCAGATGTGAAAATGTCAAGGATGTTCAGCTTTACATGGACAGAATTGATGAGATGATAGATAGAAAAAGAGAAAGACTGAGAGAGGATTTAAAATGGCTTTAAACAAGAAACCAGTTAATGGAATGAAGGATATAATGCCTTATGAGATGGAGGTTAGGGATTATGTAACTTCTATCATAAAGGAAACCTACCGTTCATTTGGATTTACCCCAATTGAGACCCCTTTAATGGAGTCTATTGGCAATCTTTCCAACAAGCAGGGTGGCGAAAATGAAAAACTTATTTTCAAGGTAATGAAGCGAGGAGAGAAATTAAACATTCCTGCTGCCACCACAGAGGAGGACGTGGTTGATTTTGGTATGAGATACGATTTGACCGTACCTCTTTGCAGATTTTATTCTAATCATGCCAACGAACTTACTGCTCCATTTAAGGCACTTCAGATAGGTTCTGTTTTTAGAGCAGACAGACCTCAGCGTGGACGCTACAGACAGTTTACCCAGTGCGATATTGATATACTCGGCGAGCCAAGCAATTTAGCTGAAATAGAGCTGATACTTGCCACCACCACAACACTCGGTCGTATTGGATTTAAAAACTTTGAAATTCGTATAAACGAACGTCGTATCCTAAAGGCTATGGCTGCTTATGCAGGCTTTAGCGAAGAGTCTTATGATTCTATATTCATTACTCTTGATAAAATGGATAAAATCGGACTTGATGGAGTATCAAAGGAGCTTTTAGAAGCCGGTTACTCAAAGGAGTCAATTGATAAATATGTGGATTTATTTGGAGCACTTGAAAATGTCAAGGACGTTTCAGAGGGAATGGATATACTTTTATCAAAGCTTGGTGAGTATCTTGACCCTCAGGTGGCACAGTGGATGCGTGAGATTGCCACAGCTGTAAATGCCACCAAGGAAGCAGAATTTGAATTGGTATTTGACCCAACACTGGTTCGAGGAATGAGCTATTACACAGGTACAATCTTTGAGATTGCAATACCTGAGTTTGGTGGAAGCTGCGGAGGCGGTGGACGTTACGATAAAATGATTGGCAACTTCACTGGACAAAACACACCAGCTTGTGGCTTTTCAATAGGCTTTGAGCGTATCATTCTGCTTTTGATGGAGCAGGGCTTCAAAGTGCCTGGAACAAACAAGAAAATTGCCTACCTGGTAGAAAAAGGATATCCAGCTGAGAAGCTTGCAGAGGTTATGGCTCAGGCGAAGGCTGCCAGAGCCGACGGCCAGACTATACTGGTGGTCCGCATGAACAAAAACAAGAAATTCCAAAAAGAGCAGCTGTCGGCTGAAGGCTACGAAGAATTCGTGGAATTCTTCAACCGCTAAGGCACATCGTACGCTCGCAACTACTTTCACATCAACGCCGACTGGTTACGGCTACCCGAAAAAACGCCCTGTTACGATTACAAGCATAATGAATTCTCCGCGTCGCTTAGAATGCTCCGCTTGAGAATTATTATAGCTTGTTATCTACAGGGCTTATTTAAACAGCCGACTGGTAGGCAACAAGCTATGATGTTTCTTAAGCTCGACGTGCTGTCGAGCGAAGAAATATTCAGGCTTGTAGCCGTAACCAGGCGGCGTGGCGACAGCAACGTTAGCGTAGTTCGGAGTATCCGAAGGAGTTTACGATGGCATCGATAGGTGTGCCAGCCTTACACAGTGGGCATTCGTGGAGAGGATAGGACTGGTAGTTTGGAATGTCCTCTTCGTGGAAAACAGCTGTGATAGTAATTCCCTCTATTTCTCTTACTGCGGAAAATATTGCACATGCTCCGCTTATTTTAGCACCGTAATATTTTACGCATTCAGCTAAACTTTCAACAGTTTTTCCAGTACTCAAAGAACCGAAAAGTAAAAGTACATTTTTGTCCCTGACAGTCAGCTGCATATTGTCACGGAATATGTTTTGTCCGCTAGGTGCCAGTTCAGGAGATGTGACATATATTGTTTTGTGCTGATTGTAATTGGCAACACCAGCCTTTGTAAGCTCCTGGGCTAAAAATGTACCTACAACTTCCATACCATCGGCACATACGATTGTATCAACAGGTGTTGAAATAGAGTAGTGCATGGCAAGCAGTGATGCTACACCGGCAGCTTCGTTACATCTGGTTTTCATAGTGCCAATTTCCATGTAATTGGTGATGTGGGAGTGGTTGGTAGCGAAATGTCCTGGGATGATTTTCAATGCTACATCGGAATTTAGTGGAGCTGGAATCTTAGTATATTCTTTTAACATGGCAAACCCCTTTCTATAAATAAAGTAAATATCAATTTCTTCTTAACAATATATTAGCACATCATTATCTAAATAATCAGATTAAATTGTGATATTTTTTGAAAATTATGAATATGAGTAAAGTTCACAGATTTATCACTAAATAATGTTTATTTAGACATTACATGTATGTTAACTTTAGTCTTAGCAAAATGTTTATAGAGTTTGGAGGGGCGGTATGGCAAAAAATCAGACAAAACAAAAGCATATTAGTACGCAACTTTTGGTGGTACTCATTCCACTTGTAGTTGTAGCAATTGCCATTGTTACAATTATGCTAGCAGTTCAGGCTAAGAACGTAATTGTTGATGAAGCAACAGCAGGTCTTCATCAGGAGTCCAGAGCAAATGCAGCTGATATTGCTAAAACCATTGCAGGCATGACAAAATATTATAACGGTGTTGCTGATGTAATGGAAAAATCATACTACACGGACGGCAATCAGATTAACAATGTGTTAATTGAATCATTAAATGAATATCCAGGTGTTGTAACGGATGCCTATATTGCCATTGGAAGAACAGAATTTTACGATGGCAGCGGTTGGTTTCCAGATTTAAGCGAATATGATGCCACCACAAGAGGATGGTATCAAAATGGTGATGGACAGTCATCAATCGTGCTTGGGGCACCATCACTTGATATGACAACAGGGGCAATGGTTGTGTGCGGCTCTCGCTCAATAAACCTTGCAGACGGACGAAAAGGTGTTATGTCTACTGATATCGCCCTTGCTGGTATTTCAGATATGGTAAGCCAGTATACTCCAGGAACAACAGGTGCCAGCCTTCTTGTACAGGGAACACAGATAATTGGTTCTGTAGAGGCTGAATATGTTGGAACAGATTCCACTGAGCATACTGATGATGCTTTCCTACAGAGAATGGAAGAAGTTGTTGCAGCTGGTGGAAGTGATAAGGTTCTTACAATCAAGGGCAACAATGGAAAAGACTATTTTGTTTCATTCGATAAAGTGGATGGTACAGAATGGACACTTATCTCGTATGTAGCACAGGATGATGTATTAGCACAGCTTTCAAGATTTGTTGCTATAAGTGCTATCATCGCAGTAATCATTGTCCTTATAATGGCAGTTATCCTTCTTAAACTTATTAATTCAATGGTTACAAAGCCTGTTAGAGGTCTTACAGATAATATCACAAGAATCGCAAATGGTGACTTTACTGTGGAAATCCCAGCAGGTGGTGGAAACGAAATTGGCACTATGAACAACAATATGCATGATTATGTGGCTCAGATGCGTAGCACTTTGACAGAAATCAAGACAATGACAGGTCAGCTTGCTACAGAAGCTACAAACAGCAAAAATGTTTCTGGTGATTTGAATGAGAGAGCTGACGAGCAGGCAAACGCTATGCAACAGATTCAGCTTACAATGGACGATATGGCAAGTGCAGTAGGAGATTTGGCAGAAAATGCTACAAATCTTGCACAGCAGGTATCTGATTTAACACAGCAGTCTGAGACTACAAAAGAGACAATGGATGGTCTGGTAAGCACAGCAAGAGATGGACAAAGAGATATGCAGGCAGTTCAGTCTGGTATGACAAGTGTAGCTCAGTCAATGCGTGAGATGAATGATGTGGTTAGCACAGTAGATGAGTCAGCTAAACAGATTGATTCTATCGTTGATATGATTAATTCTATTTCTAGTCAGACAAACCTATTATCATTGAATGCTTCTATCGAGGCTGCACGTGCTGGTGAAGCAGGTCGTGGATTTGCAGTTGTTGCTGACGAGATTGGTGCTTTGGCTCAGAACTCAGCTGAAAGTACACAGCAGATTTCTAATATCATCAAGGAAATCACAGCTCAGATTGCAGAGCTTTCTGCAAAGGCTGAGGCAAATGTGGAAGAAATCAACTCAAGCATGGAATCTGTAAATCAGGCTGGAGAAACCTTTGAAAAGATTTTCAAGAGTCTGGATGAAGCTAGTGCAACAGTTGGTGAGATGATTGATAAGATTGGCAGCGTAGATGAGATTGCTACATCAATGGCAGCCATTTCAGAAGAGCAGTCAGCAAGTACAGAAGAAGTAAGTGCAACAGCAACAGCACTTGCAGAGGGAGCTGAACAGGTAGCAGCAAACTCTCGTGGAGTTGACAGCAGTGCAACAGTTGTATCAGAGTCTTCTGTAAAGATTGAAGATTTGATTAACATATTCCAAGTTTAATTATTATATAACTATAAAATGCCTGGCATTTTTGCCAGGCATTTTTTATTTGCTAAAATATTCTTTTAATTGTGACAGCTTTTCAGTGGCTGCGTTGCGCCCCAAGTCATACACACGTTGCAATTCATCGGGATTTTTTTCTGTAGCCCCTATATTTAAAGGAGCATCGGGGCGTATTACAAAGATATCTCCCTCTGACTCCTTCTTTTGTACATATGCTTTTTGGGAGTTATACATAATGTGGCGATTTTCCATAGTATCTATCATTCTAGGAAATTTCCTTAGCATCAGCTTTACAAGCAGCATGTGAGAAAATGGCTTTTTCACATAATCCTTGGGTTGAGTTTCTACCACCAAAATTCTATCGCAATTCTGTTTTTCCATAAATCTAAGGGGGATGGAATCAGACATTCCCCCATCTAAATAAAGATTTCCGTCAATTTCAACAGGGCGAGATACTATAGGCATGGATGCGGAAGCCCTAATCCAGGTTATGTCCTGTCCATCTGGTGAGTTGCTGTAATTGTCGCATTTGTGATATACAGGTCCACCAGTGCTTAAGTCAGTGGCAACACAGAAAAAATCCATGGGATTGTTATAAAAGCATTCCACGTCCCATTTGTCCAATTCGTAGGGGAGTGTGCCATAACAGAAGGACACATTGTAGATATCCCCTGTGGTAATCAAGGATTTTATGCTGGCGTAGCGTTTGTCGTTGCAGTATTTTTTGTTGTATCTGATGCCACGCCCTATCTGTTTTGATTTTATATTTAGTCCAAAGGTGGCTCCTGCGGAAACACCCACAGCACTGTCAAAGGTAATACCGTTTTCCATGAGTACATCTATGACACCGCAGGTGAACATGCCACGCATAGCTCCACCTTCCATTACCAAGCCCTTTTTCATTTTAGCCTCCAAATAAAATGATATGAGAGTCAAAAGTAACTTTTGCCTCTTTAATCATATGGATTTTATCATTGTCAATAATCATTTTTCAAGGGAAGCATTGCATTTATAGGGGGTAGGTGTTAATTTTTTTATGTAAAAAATTTTAAAAGAATGGAAGAAATTATGGATAAAAATATAAAAGCCGTGTTGTTCGATTTGGACGGCACACTTACCGACACAGAAAAATATTATCAGGAGGCGTGGCCAAAGACGCTTCAACATTTTGGCTATGAAATGTCTCCTGAAAAGCCATTAGAGCTCAGGTCATTAGGACGACCTTATGCTGTTGAAAAGTTCAAAGAATGGTATGGATCAGACTTTGACTATTGGAAGGTCAGAGAATACAGGAAACAATATGTGGAGGATATTCTTTCAAGGGAAGGAATCCCACTAAAGCCAAAGGCAAAAGAGACCTTGAGCTGGCTAAAGGAAAATGGCATTTTTATAGCCCTGGTTACGGCAAATGATAGAGAAAGGGCACAGCGTTATTTGAAAAAACTGGGGATTTATCATTATTTTAACAGGGTGGTTTGCGCAGATATGGTGGAATATGGCAAGCCAGCCCCTGATATCTACAGCTTTGCCTGTAAGGAACTAAACATAGAGCCTCAGAACACCTTTGCCGTGGAGGATTCACCTAATGGATGCCTCAGTGCATATCGTGCAGGCTGCAATGTCATCATGATTCCTGATTTGACGGAGCCGGATGAAGATTTGAAAAAGTTGCTTTATTTAAGACTGG
>CAMNPQ010000044.1 GCA_946548305.1 uncultured Pseudobutyrivibrio sp. | reverse complement strand
AGAAGGATTCTCCTTCAAGACTTCACGCTCGTCGTCAGATGATGCAGGTTCTTTATACACCAACAGCAAAGGGTGACAAGAAGAGAGACTCACACAAGGTTGATATGGCAAACTTCGTATTTGATGAAGTTGCTCCAAAGTATGTTGATCGCAAGGGTGGTTATACACGTATCGTAAAGATTGGACCACGTAAGGGCGATGCTGCTATGGAAGTAGTTCTTGAGTTAGTTTAATTTAAGTATTGCTTTATCCCAGGACAATAGTCCTGGGATTTTTTTTGCTTAAATTTGCAAACAATAATTTTAGTAATTGCTTAAATATTTTAGAAGCGTATTATAAGTCATAAGAGGTTATTTCTGCTGGTAGTGCCTTATTCTGCCAGCAGAAGGTTAAGTTTTGGTATGTGAGGAATAACAATGGCTTCTGATTCAACAAAAAAAATGACAAATGGAAATCCACTATTTTTAATTCTGGGATTTTCTATACCTATGTTGGCAGGATTGGTTTTTCAACAAATGTACAATCTGGTTGATACTATCATAGTGGGGCAAACCTTAGGTGATAGTGCTCTGGCGGCAGTTGGCTCTACAGGCTCTATCAACTTTTTGATTAATGGATTTTGTATGGGTATGTGTTCAGGCTTTGCTATTCCAGTGGCTCAGCGATTTGGAGCAGAATCCTATGATTCTATGAGAAAATTTGTGGGCAATTCCATTATCATGTCAGCTGTTTTTGCGGCTGCACTTACTTTGATTGTCAGTGTATTTTGCTATCAGATATTGGCTGTTATGCAGACACCAGCAGATATTATAGATTTGGCATATTCATATATATCAATTATTTTCTTTGGAATACCTGTCACCTTTTTATATAATCTGACAGCTGGCATAATGCGTTCTTTGGGAGACAGCAAGACTCCCACTTACTTTTTGATTATGGCAGCTGGAATAAACGTAGCGCTGGACATAGTATTTATTTTGGTATTAGGAATGAGTGTAAACGGACCTGCTTTGGCTACTGTTTTGTCGCAGCTAATTGCAGGTTTAAGCTGCGTTATATATATGAGAAAAAAATTCCCTATACTCAAGCTAAAAAAGGATGATTTAAAGCTAGGAAAGCATCATAGCCAGGTATTGATATCAATGGGCATACCTTTTGGGCTACAGTACTCCATTACAGCCATAGGCTCAGTAATTTTGCAAACAGCTGTAAACGGTCTGGGGACGGTGGCAGTGGCATCTATGACAGCAGGTTCAAAGGTTTCCATGTTTATAGTATGTCCTTTTGATGCATTAGGAGGCACAATGGCTACCTACGCAGGGCAGAACGTGGGAGCAAAAAACATCCCACGAGTGAAAAAAGGAGTATGGACAGCTCAGCTTTTAGGAACTATTTATGCCATATTTAGTTTGATTGTACTGTTTTTCCTGGGACGGTTTATACTTCATTTGTTTACTTCCACAGATATAGTAATAGACCAGGCGATGATGTTCTTGTTGGCAAATGCAGTTACCTACACCTTGCTTGCCGCTGTAAATATATTCAGATTTGCAATACAGGGAATGGGCTTTTCCACCTTTGCTATTTATTCAGGTGTAATGGAAATGATAGCAAGAATTCTGGTAGCCTTTACTTTTGTGCCACTTATAGGCTTTAAGGGAGCTATATGGGCAAGCCCGGTTGCATGGCTGTTTGCAGTTATGTTTTTGATACCTGGGTTTTATTCTTGCTGTAAAAAGCTGGAAAATAAATTTAACGGTGAAAACAATTATCATCTAGGATAGAAAAAAAATATCAGGATAAATGGCGTCATACAAAGTAAAACAATTTCAGCTTTCAAAATTTGACTTTAGTAGATGAAAGTGCTAAAGTGTACCTCATAATATAATATTGAGGAGGAGAAATTATGAAGAAAATTCTCGCTAGCTTAATGGCATCAGTTATGGCGCTTAGTCTAGTGGCATGTGGTTCTTCAGATACCGCAGGTGAAACCACATCACCAGCTTCAGAGACAACCACAGAGAGCACCACAGCTGAAGGAAAAACATATAATGTAGGTGTTATTCAGCTTGTACAGCACGTTGCGTTGGACGCAGCTACAGAGGGATTTACAGCGGCACTTGAGGAAAAGCTTGGTGATTCCGTTACAGTAACTGTAGAAAATGCTGCAGGAGATTCTCCTACATGTTCTACAATTGCCAATCAGTTTACATCAGAAGGTGTAGATTTGATTATGGCAAATGCTACACCAGCACTTCAAGCGGCACAGGCAGCTACAGATAGCATTCCAATTGTTGCTACATCTATTACTGATTATGCTACAGCACTTTCTATTACAGATTGGACAGGAGCTACAGGCATTAATGTTACAGGAACAGCAGATTTAGCACCACTTGACGGACAGGCAGAAATGCTGCATGAGCTTTTTCCAGATGCAAAAAATGTAGGTGTCATTTATTGTTCAGCTGAGGCAAACTCAGTTTACCAGGCGACAACAATCGAGGGATATTTAAAGGAATTAGGATATAGTGTTACAGAATATACCTTCTCAGATTCAAATGATGTTGCATCAGTAACACAGGCAGCTTGTGACGGCAGCGATGTAATATATGTTCCAACAGACAATACAGCTGCTTCATGTGCAGAGACAATCAACAACGTGGCTGTATCAGCAAAGGTTCCAATCATAGCAGGTGAGGAAGGTATTTGCAAGGGCTGTGGAGTTGCAACACTTTCTATTTCTTATTATGATATTGGATATGCTGCAGGTCTTATGGCATATGAAATATTAGTGAATGGTGCAGACCCGGCAACAATGGATATTCAGTATGCAGCTGAGTTCACTAAAGAATATAATCCAGTTATCGTAGAAGAACTGGGAATTGAAATTCCTGAAGATTATGTAGCAATCGAAATGGAATAAAAAATAATTAAATTTGAGCAAGGTCGCATAAGACCTTGCTCTTTGGAGTTAAAATATGAATATTTCGTCTTTATTATCAGCGTTGCCAGGTGATGTTGCCCAGGGAATTATATGGGGAATTATGGCACTTGGAGTTTTTATAACATTTAGATTATTAAATTTTGCCGACCTTTCGGTGGATGGTTCTTTTGCCACAGGAGGAGCTGTTACTGTCATCCTTATGTTGACAGGTATGAATTCGGGTACAGCTTTACTGATCGCATTTTTAGCAGGAGTTTTGGCTGGCTTTGTCACAGGTATATTACATACAGTATTTGGAATTCCAGATATTTTAGCAGGAATTCTTACACAGATTGCTCTGTATTCTATCAATTTGAATATTATGGGAGGAAAGGCTAATACCGCCATTTCCGTTGATAAATATAATTTGCTTGTATCCCTTAGATACATCCCAAAGGCTATTCTTGTAGCACTTGTTATAGCAGTAGCACTTATGGCTATTATGTACTGGTATTTTGGTACAGAGATGGGTTCATCTATTCGTGCCACAGGTGCAAATCCAGCCATGTCGAAGGCTCAGGGTATAAATATTAATGCAATGAAGGTGATTGCACTGGCATTATCAAACGGTATTGTTGCATTATCTGGTGGATTACTGGCACAGTATCAGGGTTTTGCTGATGTAAATATGGGAAGAGGAGCAATTGTAATAGGTCTTGCAGCTCTTATCATAGGTGATGTTATTTGCAATGCACTGTTTTCAAAGATTAGCAATTTCATTCTTACAATGAGCTTTGTTATTGTAGGTGGAATTCTGTATTACATTATTATTGGTATTGTTTTGTGGTTAAAGATGCCTACAAACAACTTAAAGCTATTTACAGCTATAATCGTTGCAATCTTCCTTGCTGTTCCTTACATCAAGAATCAGATGAACAGTTCTTTCAGAAAGGCTGCAAAAAGAGGAGGAAGAGGATAGTGCTTAGTGCTAATAAATTACGAAAAACATTTAATCCTGGAACAATTAATGAAAAAGTAGCCTTAAATGGAGCTACACTCTATTTAGAGGATGGAGAATTCTGCACAGTTATCGGTGGTAATGGAGCAGGAAAATCCACATTTTTGAATGCTGTTGCAGGTGTTTGGCCAGTAGATGCTGGAACTATTTCCATAGATGGAGTGGACGTCACAGGACTTCCAGAACACAAACGTGCAAAATATTTGGGTCGAGTATTTCAAGACCCAATGACAGGTACAGCTGCAAATATGCAGATAGATGAAAATATGGCTCTTGCTGCCAGAAGAGGAAAATTTAGAGGTCTCAGCTGGGGAGTCACAAAAGATGAGCGTGAAAAATATCATGAGATGCTAAAGGAGCTTGACTTGGGGCTGGAGGACAGACTTACAGCAAAGGTGGGGCTTCTTTCTGGTGGACAAAGGCAGGCACTTACACTTTTGATGGCTACAATCCAAAAGCCAAAGGTGCTGCTATTGGACGAGCACACAGCTGCCCTTGATCCAAAGACAGCATCAAAGGTGCTTGAAATTACCGATATGCTTATTAAGGAGCATGGCCTTACCGCAATGATGGTTACTCACAATATGCGTGATGCTATCACCTATGGCAATCGTCTTATCATGATGAATGAAGGAAAGGTTATACTAAACATTAGTGGTGAAGAAAAGAAAAATCTCACTATTGAAGACCTGCTTCACAAGTTTGAAGAGGTATCAGGCACCGAATTCACAAACGACACCGAGATACTTTCTAAATAACTGAATTAAAAATTACTAATGAGCCGCCTGTAGGTATCAAGCTCTACTGCTAAGCATTGTTTGGGCTTGATAATGTAACAGGCGGCTTATATCTTATTAATATCTATTAAAATTTTCTTAAAAACATTACTTTTTCAGCCATTTATGATAAATTATATATTGACTTTTAAAACAATTCGGAGGCGAAAGTGAACAATAATAATAACAACCAAAATGGTGGAGATAAAAAGAATAATAGACAGCCTTTTTACACACTAGGTATTTTAGTGCTGATAGCATTATTTTTCACTAGTATGATGTACAAGGGCACAAGCTCTAGCAGTAGTCAGGAAATCACTTACACAGAATTTTTGACTTTAGTCGAAGAGGATAAGGTTTCAGAGGTAACTTTCAAGGATGACGTGATAAACATCACCCTTAAGGAGGGGGAGACCTATGGCACCTCAGAGGAGGAAGCAGACAGAATCCAGCAGATTTATGAGAGTGCTGGTCAGACAGCCCCTGAGACAAAGCTTTACACAGCATACATCAGGGATGATGATTTGTTGCCTCTGCTAAAAAAACATAAAATAGATATAGATGGCACTATTGCAGATTCCACAGCTGCTATTATTTACAATGTGCTGTCCTTTGTTTTACCACTGGTACTGCTTTGGGTGGTTCTTGGATTTTTGATGAAACGCATGGGCGGCGGTCCTATGGGAGTAGGCAAATCAAATGCCAAACTCTACAATATGGAAAAAGCCACAGGAATCACATTCAAGGATGTTGCCGGACAGGATGAGGCAAAGGAATCTGTGCAGGAGATGGTAGATTTCCTTCACAATCCAAAGAAATACACAGAAATCGGTGCAAAGTTGCCAAAGGGTGCTCTTTTGGTAGGACCTCCTGGAACAGGAAAGACACTCCTGGCAAAGGCGGTAGCTGGTGAGGCAGGAGTTCCATTTTTCTCACTTGCAGGTTCAGACTTTGTGGAGATGTTTGTAGGTGTTGGTGCTTCCCGTGTTAGAGACCTTTTCAAGGAGGCTCAAAAGGTTGCTCCTTGTATCGTGTTTATAGATGAGATAGATGCCATTGGAAAGAGCCGTGATGCTCATTATGGTGGAGGCAATGACGAACGTGAACAGACACTGAATCAGCTTCTTTCAGAAATGGACGGCTTTGACTCAAACAAGGGTCTTCTTATTTTAGCAGCTACAAACAGACCAGAGGTTTTGGATAAGGCACTTCTTAGACCAGGTCGTTTCGATAGACGTATAATTGTAGACAAGCCAGACCAAAAGGGACGTTTGGAAATCCTAAAGGTTCATTCCAAGGATGTAAAGATGGATGAGTCTGTAGATTTGGATGCATTGGCTCTTGCCTCAGTGGGCTTGGTTGGTTCTGACCTGGCCAACATTATCAATGAGGCTGCAATCCTTGCGGTAAAGGGCAAGAGAAAGTATGTAAACCAAAAGGATTTATTTGAGGCTTTTGAGCTTGTGGCTGTTGGCGGCAAGGAAAAGAAGGACAGAGCCATGAGCGAAAAGGAACGCAGGATAGTTTCTTATCACGAGGTTGGACATGCCCTTGTATCTGCACTTCAAAAGGATTCTGAGCCTGTACAAAAGATTACAATTGTGCCACGTACAATGGGTGCTTTAGGATACACTTTACAGACACCAGAGGAAGAAAAATTCCTTGAGACAAAGGATGAGCTTCTTGCTAAAATTGTCACCTACATGGGTGGACGTGCAGCAGAGGATATCAAGTTTGGCACCTACACATCTGGTGCAGCAAATGATATTGAGCAGGCAACAAAAATAGCCAGAGCTATGGTCACACGCTTTGGTATGTCAGAAAAGTTTGGCATGATGGGGCTTGCAACTGTAGAAAGCCAGTATTTGGATGGCAGGGCATCACTTATCTGTGGCGAGAACACAGCTGCCGAAATAGATGGTGAAGTTCTACAGATGATTACTGATGCCTATGCAAAGGCGAAGGAACTCCTTACAGAAAATATGGAAAGCTTAGACAAGATTTCTGATTACCTGTTTGAGCATGAGACAATCACTGGTAAAGAATTCATGAAAATTTTTAGAGAAATCAAAGGAATTCCAGAGCCAGAGGACAATAAAGAAAACGAACATCAGACATTATTTGATGATGCAAATGACCCAAATAATGTAGTAACAGATGATATTTTTGATGAGTAATTTTTATGGTAACTGAAGAAGACCTTAGTAAACTCCCGGACCAACCGGGAGTTTATCTAATGCATGGCAAGAATGATGAAATCATATATGTTGGCAAGGCTTTGTCTTTACGTCACAGAGTAAGACAATATTTTCAGCCTAGTCATGATGAGGGGCTCAAGAAAAAGCAGATGGTGGCAAATATCGATTATTTCGAATTTATTGTCACTGATTCTGAACTTGAGGCTCTTATTTTAGAGTGCAATCTAATCAAAGAATATCGTCCTAAATATAATACCATGCTTAGGGATGACAAGACCTATCCCTACATCGAAGTGACTTTGTACGAGGCGTATCCCAGAGTATTGTTTTCACGTCGCATGAAAAAAAACGGAAGCAAATTCTTTGGACCATTTACCTCAGCAGGTGCTGTTCACGACACAATAGATTTGGTGCAAAAACTGTATAAAATCAGAACCTGCGCCCAAAAGCTTCCAGAAAACTTTGGCAAGACAAGACCCTGCTTAAATTACCATATAGGTCAATGCCTAGGACCATGTCAGGGCAATGTCCCAGAGGAGGAATATCGTAAAAACGTAGACAAAGTGATTGAGTTTTTGAACGGGGATTATTTTGATACCATAAAGGATTTGAAAGCAAAAATGCTGAAAGCCTCTGAGGAGATGGATTTCGAAAAGGCTGCACTTTACAGAGATTTAATTGAGTCAGTGAAAAGCTGTGCTGGTCGACAGAAAGCGACACAGTTAGATGGAGAGGACAGAGACATCATCGCTATGGCAAAGGGTGCAGAGGATGCTGTTGTCCAGGTGTTCTTTATACGTGGCGGTAAAATGATTGGCAGGGAGCATTTCTTTATAAATGTACGAGTGGATGACACTGACGAGGATTTGCTTGAATATTTTTTGAAGGACTATTACACAGGCACACCTTTCATTCCAAGAGAAATATTTATTCAGTTTGAATTGAAGGAAACGGAATTGATTGAAACCTGGCTGGCAGGTAAGAAGGGCTCTAAAGTATACATTAGAACTCCCAAGCGTGGGGCAAAGGAAAAGCTGGTGGAGCTTGCAGCAAAAAATGCCCAGATGGTGCTTGATCAGGACAGAGAAAAAATTAAAAAGGAAGAGGGCAGAACAATCGGTGCGATGAAAGAAATAGCAGATATTTTGAATCTTCCCGGGGCAAGCAGAATGGAGGCCTATGATATCTCAAATATTTCCGGTTTCCAATCTGTAGGGTCTATGGTGGTGTTTGAAAAGGGCAAACCCAAACGCTCAGACTACCGCAAATTCAAAATTAAAACAGTGGAAGGTCCAAATGATTACGCCTCAATGCATGAAGTTCTAACGAGACGATTTTCACATGGATTAGAAGAGCTGGAAGAAAATGGCGGAGCTATTGAAGACAGCTTTACCAAATTTCCTGATATTATCATGATGGATGGTGGTAAAGGACAGGTGCATATCGCTGAGCAGGTAATGGCTGAGCTTGGTCTGCACATTCCTATTGCAGGTATGGTAAAGGACGACCACCATAGAACCAGAGGGCTGTATTACAAGGATGAGGAACTACCGATAGACACTCACTCCGAGGGCTTTCAGCTGATAACCAGGCTTCAGGATGAGGCTCACAGGTTTGCAATCGAATACCACCGAAGTCTTCGAGGAAAAGGGCAGGTGAAAAGCTTTTTGGACGACATTCCAGGTATTGGACCAAGGCGCAGAAAAGCTTTGATGAAAAAATATGTATCAGCTGAAAAAATGGCAGAGGCTACTGTGGAGGATTTGATGGACACAGAAGCCATGAATAGGGAAGCGGCAGAGAATGTGTATAATTACTTTCACCCTGTTAATTCCCCACAAAATGAGCTACAATAGATTGTGACTTTTTGGCATTTTTATATTGAGGGGAGGCACCTATGGCAACAAGTAAATTTGTTACAGTTTCCACAGTGATGGAACGTTTTAATCTCACTAATTACACAACAGATTTGAATTTAGATGAAGCTCATGTTACCGTGGCTGATGTAAACAGACCAGCATTGCAGCTGCACGGTTTTTACGAGCATTTCGATCCTAGCAGGATTCAACTTATCGGAAATGTTGAGTCGGCATATATAGCAAAAAAGACAGACGAAGAAAAGGCAGAAAGTTTCGGAAAGCTTTTCTCCTATGACATACCTTGTGTGATTTTCTGCAGAGGGGTAAAGCCTGCTGATATCCTGGTGCAGGAGGCTACAAAAGCCAATGTTCCTATCCTTGGAACAGACAGAGGCACATCAGAATTCATGTCTGATCTCATTTTCTCTCTTAATATGGATTTTGCACCATACACCACAATACATGGAGTATTGGTTGATGTGTACGGCGAGGGCTTGCTTATTACAGGAGAATCTGGAATAGGAAAGTCAGAGGCAGCTTTAGAGCTTATCAGACGTGGACATAGACTTGTATCAGATGACGTGGTAGAGATACGCCGTCCAAATAACGAAAGACTATACGGACGCGCTCCTTCTATAACCCAGTATTTAATAGAGCTTAGAGGCATCGGCATTATTGATGTTAAATCCTTGTACGGTGTTGAGGCTGTAAAGGATGAGCAGCGTATTGACCTTGTTATCAAATTAGAGGATTGGAAAAAAGAAAAGGAATACGACAGACTTGGTATGACAGACGAGTACATGAACATATTAGGTATTGATGTTACCTGTCATTCACTTCCAATCAGACCAGGAAGAAACCTGGCAATTATATGTGAGACAGCAGCTGTAAATCACCGTCAAAAGAAGATGGGATACAATGCCGCTGAAGAACTCTACAGAAGAGTACAAAGTAATATGACTTCTTGCTAAAAAATCAGCAAGAAATCCCTATAGATTTTTGTTTTTCATCAGAAAATCAAAAAACAGAGATTGACCAATAGTTTCTGTAAGAAATGTTAGAACAGGAGATTTTTAAAATGGAACGAGCTAATGCATGGCAAAAATATACTTCAAAGAAGGATTTGAAGAAGGTAATGGATTTTGGAGAAAACTATAGACAGTTTCTTTCAAAGTCTAAAACAGAAAGAGAATGTGTAGCTTTTTTTGAAAAAAAGGCAAAGGCAGCAGGATATATTAATATTGAGGATGCCATAAAAGAAGGCAAAAAGCTAAAGGCTGGCGACAGAGTATATGCTATAAACAAGGGCAAGATGATGGCGATATTCAATATCGGTACTGAGTCCTTAGAAGCTGGTCTTAATATTTTAGGTGCTCATATTGATAGTCCTAGAATGGATTTAAAGCAGAATCCACTTTACGAGGATAGTGATATAGCATTTTTTGACACTCACTACTATGGTGGAATTAAGAAATATCAGTGGGTAACTATTCCGTTGGCACTTCACGGCGTGGTTGTTAAAAAATCCGGTGAGGTAATTAACGTAAATATAGGTGAGGAGGAATCAGACCCTGTATTTGGTATTTCAGATTTACTGATTCATCTTGCAGCAGACCAGATGGACAAAAAAGGCTCAAAGGTGGTAGAGGGCGAAGATTTGAATGTTATCGTTGGCAGCATACCAGGCTTTGACAAGGATAATAAAAAAGAAAAAGATGCTGTAAAAAATAACGTGCTAAAGCTTCTCAAAGAGAAATATGACTTTGAAGAAGAGGACTTTATTTCTGCAGAAATTGAGGTGGTTCCAGCAGGTGCAGCCAGGGATTTTGGCTTTGACCGCTCAATGATACTTGGCTACGGACATGATGACAGGGTATGTGCATATCCTTCATTTATGGCTTTAGTGGACACCAGGGAAAAACTTAAAAAGACAGCCTGTGCTCTTCTTGTGGACAAGGAGGAAATCGGTTCTGTAGGTGCCACAGGTATGCAGTCAAAATTTTTTGAAAATACTGTAGCAGAGCTTTTTGATTTGCTTGGGGATTATTCTGAATTAAAGCTTCGCAGAGCTCTAACCAATTCAAAGGTATTGTCTTCAGATGTATCAGCAGGCTTTGACCCAAATTATGCTTCTGTTTTCGAGAAAAATAATTCTGCATATTTGGGACGTGGTCTTGTCTTTAACAAATACACCGGTTCTCGTGGAAAGAGTGGCTCAAATGACACATCCGCTGAGTTTGTGGGTGAAATCAGAAGTATTATGGACAAGGACAATGTCTACTGGCAGACAGCTGAGCTTGGAAAGGTAGACCAGGGTGGCGGCGGAACTATCGCTTACATCATGGGAAACTACAATATGCAGGTAATAGATTCAGGTGTTCCTGTACTTTCAATGCATGCTCCTTGTGAAGTCATTTCAAAGGTGGATTTATACGAAGCATTTTTAGGATATGAGGCGTTTATAAAATATGCTTAATGAAAAATACGAAATCATAGCAAACGAGCTGAAAGCTACTTTCCCTAACTCTACGGTTCTAACAGAAGAGCCCATGAAGGGACACACCACCTTTAGAATAGGTGGACCAGCGGATATTTATATCGACCTGGATTTTGATGACATCACACCTGTCATAGATTACTTAAAAAAAACAGATATCCCATTTACAGTCATTGGAAACGGCAGCAATCTTTTAGTTTCAGATGATGGGGTTGAAGGTGTTGTGCTTGCTCTGGGCAAAAAAGCAGGGAAAATAGAAATAGCTGACACAAAGGTGGTGGCTCAGGCTGGAGCATTGCTTTCCACTGTTGCAAATGTTGCAGCGGAGGCTGGATTGACTGGTCTTGAATTTGCATCTGGTATCCCTGGCACCTTGGGCGGTGCTGTATATATGAATGCAGGAGCCTATGGCGGCGAGATAAAGGATGTAATCGAAGCGGTAACAGTCTATACGCCGGATTTCAAAAAGAAGATTTTAACAGCAGATGATTTGCAGCTTTCATATAGACATTCCCTTTTGATGGAAGAAGAAGGGTATGTGACAGAGGTGGTCTTGAGGCTGCAAAAGGGTGATAAGGCTGAAATAAAGGCGAGAATAGAGGAAATAAAAAATCAAAGAGTGGAAAAGCAACCACTTAATTTCCCAAGTGCAGGTTCTACCTTTAAGCGCCCCACAGGATATTTTGCAGGCAAGCTGATTGATGATGCCGGTCTTCGTGGCTACAGTGTGGGGGATGCCCAGGTTTCTGAAAAGCACTGTGGTTTTGTAATAAACAAAGGGAATGCCACAGCTCATGATGTTTTGCAACTTATGCAAGACGTAGATGAAAAAGTATACGAAAAATTTGGAGTTCATTTGACTCCAGAGGTTAGGATAATCGGGAGGAACATCCATTGAAGCTATTAATTCTCACAGGAATGTCAGGTTCAGGAAAAAGCACTGCATTTAAAATGCTTGAGGATATGGGCTATTACTGTGTTGACAACCTGCCCATACAGCTTTTAAAAAGTGTAGTGGAGCTTGCTGAAAGTGGCTCATTTGATAAAAAAATAGTAGTGGGAATAGATGTGAGAAACGGTAGGGCTATGAAGCTTCTCCCTGATATTCTTCAGGAGCTTGATAATGACAACAAGCATTTTTCCATTCTGTTTTTAGATGCCAAGGATGATGTCCTCATTAAAAGATACAAGGAGACCAGACGAAATCATCCTTTGTCAGGGCAGGAGCGAATCGCTGCCGGCATTGCAAAGGAAAGGGAATCTATAGGCTTTTTAAGGGATGAGGCAGATTTCGTGATTGACACATCTCATCTTCTAACAAGAGAGCTGAAGGCAGAACTGGAAAAAATATTTGTGGATGATGTGGACTATAAGAGTCTGTTTGTCACCATTGTTTCCTTTGGCTTCAAGTATGGCATACCAAAGGATGCGGATTTGGTGTTTGATGTGAGATTTTTACCTAATCCTTACTATGACACAGCCCTTAGACCATTTACCGGCAATGACAAACCTATAAAGGATTTTGTGTTGAAATACGAGGAAACCAGTATATTCCTGGAAAAGACTACAGACTTAATCAAGTTTTTGATTCCACATTATATAAACGAAGGAAAAAATCAGCTTGTTATAGCGGTGGGCTGCACAGGTGGAAAACACCGAAGTGTATGCCTTGCGGATGAGATTTTTGATGCCCTTAAAGGGGATGAATCATACGGATTAAAAATAGAGCATCGTGATATAGGCAAAGATGCTTTGAGAGGAAAATAATTGTCGTTTTCAAAAGATGTAAAAGAAGAACTTTTAGCCCTGCTCCCTAAAAGCAGACATTGCATGGTTGCAGAACTGGCAGGGATATTTTTAATGCATGGCGCAAACATTTCTGATGAGGCTTTAAGCAGAAAAGTCTTTACTTTATTAAATAAAACACTTAATATAGGAAAAGATGTCGACGCACTGTCTGAGGAGATGTGCAATCAGATAAAACAAATGATAAAGCTTTCTGATGATGAAATGCATATAGACGAGCTGGTATTGCAACAGACTTGTTGCAAAAGGGCTTTCATCAGAGGAGCATTTTTAGTGGGAGGCTCTATATCAGATCCAAACAAAGGCTATCATTTTGAAATAGTTTGTTCTGATGAAGCTCAGGCAAAACAGATTGCAAAAAATATGAACGTCTTTGATGTAAATGCAAGGATAGTTGGCAGGAATTCAAAATATGTGGTATACCTAAAGGAAGGTGCGCAGATAGTAGAAATCCTGCGAGTCATGGAAGCTGCACGGTCGGTTATGGAATTGGAAAATATCCGTGTAGTAAAGGAAGTGCGAGGCACCATCAATCGCAAGGTTAATTGTGAGACTGCTAATATCAGCAAGACGGTGAACACAGCGGTTCGCCAGATTGAAGATATAAATCTTATAGAGGAAAAACTGGGGTTGGACACATTATCCCTTCAGTTGCAGGAGGTTGCGAGAGTCAGACTGGATTATCCAGATTTGCCCCTTGGTGCATTGGGACAGTATCTCGACCCGCCTATAGGAAAGTCTGGGGTTAATCACAGATTGAAAAAGCTGGCCAAGATAGCAGAGGATTTACGATAGGTCAGCAAAAGGTTTTTTAGTTTCAGGAGGACGTCATGCAAAAAGAAGTTACTATTCAGATGTCAAATTCAATGGAGGCAACACCTATTGCACATTTAGTGCAATTGGCAAATCAGTTTGCAAGTTCCATCTATTTCGAGATGGACGAGAAAAAAGTTAATGCAAAAAGCATTATGGGAATGATGAGTTTAGTTTTATCATCTGGTTCCACAGTTGTTATTGACGCTATTGGAGATGATGAAGAAAAGGCAGTAGCTGAGCTTTCAGACTTCCTTACAAAATAGACAGGTTAGAGGGATATATGTCAAAGAGGTTATTATTTATTGTCAATCCACGTTCTGGAAAAGGACAGATTAAAGAACATCTTGCTGATATCCTGGACATTATGATTAAGGCAGGCTACCAGGTCAGTGTTCATGTGACACAATCAGGTGGTGATGCCACAAGGCAGATAATTGAACGGTCTGGAGAATTTGATAGAATCGTTTGCTCTGGCGGTGATGGCACTTTGGATGAGGTTGTAACAGGAATGATGCAGCTTTCACCTGAAGAAAGAAAGCCTATAGGCTACATCCCGGCTGGTTCTACAAACGACTTTGGTAATTCTCTTGGCATAGATAAGAATATGTTGAATGCAGCACATATAAGCGTTTCTGATAATTTGTTTTCTTGCGACATAGGAAGATTCAATTCAGATTCATTTGTTTATGTAGCTGCATTTGGTATTTTTACAGAAGTTTCTTATGCCACTCCACAGGATATGAAAAATGTCTTAGGTCATGCAGCATATATTATAGAAGGCGCAAAGCAATTGAGAGATATTCCATCTTTTAGAATGCAGGTGGAATATGAAGGAAATGTAGTATACGACGAGTTCATTTACGGAATGATTACCAATTCAAAATCCGTAGGCGGATTTCAGGGGATAATCAGGGGAGATATTGGCTTAAATGATGGTGTTTTTGAAGTAACCCTCATCAAAATGCCAAGAAATCCTATGGACTTAAATGAAATACTGGGATTTATGACAGGGATTATTCCAGATTCAGATATGGTTTATTCCTTCCAGACCAGTGAAATAAAGCTTACCTGTAGCGAAGAGGTGGCCTGGACTTTAGATGGTGAGTATGGTGGAGACCACAGTACCGTCATTATATCTGATGAGCGTGGTGCATTGGAAATTGCCGTAGAATAGAAATTTCCATTGAATAGAAAAATCCGTTATGTTAAAATTCTCGTTAGATAGGGTGTAAGCCCAAATACGTATATATGGAGGAATCATTATGTTAGTTTCTGCAAAAGAAATGCTTGATAAGGCAAAGGCAGGCCACTATGCAGTTGGTCAGTTTAACATCAACAACCTTGAGTGGACAAAATCAGTTCTTCTCACAGCTCAGGAACTCAACTCACCAGTTATTCTTGGTGTTTCTGAGGGCGCTGGCAAGTACATGACAGGTTTTGGCACTGTAGCAGCTATGGTTAAGGCTATGGACGAAGAGCTTGGTATCACAGTTCCTGTAGCACTTCATCTTGATCACGGTACATACGAAGGATGCTAC
>CAMNPQ010000043.1 GCA_946548305.1 uncultured Pseudobutyrivibrio sp. | reverse complement strand
TATATTTACCTTCATTTTCTCCAAATAATAGCAATTTTTCCTTTTAAATTGGAGAAATTTATCCTTAACAAGCCCTTTTCTCCAATTAAGCATAGATTCTTGAAAAACATCAGTTTTTCGGGAATCGTAAATACCATCAAAATAGATTTATCTATTTTGATGTCCTGCAAAGCAGGATTCTTGCTGACAATTTCCTTGTTTTGTCAGCAAGAAGTCATGTAAATTTGCGTATAAAACTCATTATTCATAATTATTAAGGAAGGCTTTTGCCTCATCTTGCATCTGTTTTACAACTGCCTCTGGTCCAGTTACTTTCACTTCGCTACCAAGACCAAATATCCAACCAAAGAATTGTGAACTGATAGCTACATCTACTGCTATCATACTATGGTCCTCATCTACTTTGCGAATAGCCAAATCTTTCCCAAATCTATCAATAAAAATGCCTACATTATCATTAGGAAATTCTATATGTACTCTCCTAATTTCTCCACCAAACATAGAAAAGTTTTCAAGAGCATAAGTACCCATATCAAAGTTATTAAAAAATTCTTTTCCTTCACGCCTTACTTCAATAAGATTTATCTTAAGCATCTTATCAACGCGATAGTGCTTTACTTTACCAGCCTCAGAATCATATGCCACAAGATAATAGTTTTCATCTGCCCAGGCAAGAGCCCATGGACTCACTTGATAGAAAGCACCTTCTTTACGTGGAACCAACTGCTTATTAATATCCCATGAACAGTACTGGAAACTTATCTGCTTATTCTCTGCTATAGCCGTGTGGATTGTATCTACAGAGTAATAAGTGCTCTCATTCATAGATTTTACTCTATCATTAACATAAACCTGACGCATAAGCTTATCAGCCTCGTGCTTACTTACGAAGCCTTTCATCTTTTTGATAAGCTCTTTTGATTTATTCTGGGATATAAACTTAGATGATTGGATTGCGTCGATTAGCAGCTTAACCTCTGCCAATTGAAATTGTCTTGATCCAACATGATAGAATGTCTCTCTACCGATCTGCTCTTTTATTACTTCTATCCCAAGGTTCTCATCCATGCATTTGAAATCATCATAGAGGCTCTTTCGTTCTGCAGTGATGTCATAATCCTCAAGCTTTTTTATTATTTGTTGCAGTGTAAGGCTATGTTCATCATCTGTTTCCTCTTGCATGATTTTACATAGAATGCTCAGTTTTAGTTTTTGATTAGACCCCTTAGCCATTAAAATACCCTCCTGTGTATGCTCGTCTAAAGTGAGTATAACACAAGAGGGTAAATTATTGGACAATATTATTCTGTCAATTATTCTCTTTATTCGAAATAACGAAATAGTGCACTATGGTCTTCCTTTCCGTAACCTTCTTCCTGAAGACTTTTCATCATATCAAGTACTTTAGACGAAAGTGGGACATCGGCATTTGTTGCGTTCGCAGCATTAATCACATTATTCAAATCCTTAATATGAAGTTCCATTCTAAATCCTGGTTTGAAATCATGTGCTAACATCATTGGTGCCTTTGCGTCTAATACTGTTGACCCTGCTAGACCACCTCTAATTGCTTCATAAACCAGTTTAGGATCAGCTCCATTCTTCTTTGCTAGTGCAAGAGCTTCTGAAACAGCCGCTATATTCACCGCCACAATCACTTGATTAGCCAATTTTGCAACATTACCAGATCCTAAATTTCCAACATAAACCACAGATGATGCCATTGTCATAAGAAGATCATAGAATTTGTCAAAGTCTTCCTTATTTCCTCCTACCATGACAGAAAGGGTTCCATCTATAGCTTTAGGTTCGCCACCGCTTACAGGAGCATCTAACATAGAAATATTTTTCTTTTCGAGATCTGCCCCTATTGCCTTTGTTTCATTGGGATCAATCGAACTCATATCTATTACAGTCGTTCCAGGTTTAGCACCTTTGATTATGCCATTCTCGCCTAAACACACCTCTCTTACTTCTGGGGAATTAGGAAGCATGGTAATGATAGCATCGCACTTTTCAGCTACTTTCATAGGAGAATCTGCCCTTATTGCACCTAATGAAACCAGCTCATTAACAGCTGGTGCACTTCGGTTATATACCACAAGTTTGTACCCAGCTTTTAATATATTTTTACTCATGGGTTTTCCCATAATACCCAATCCAATAAAGCCTACTATCATAAATGCTCCTACTAATTATCAATCAATGCAACTGCTACGTCATTTACATTGGTGCCTGTTGCTCCTGTTATAATAAGACCGTTTGCTGCCTTAAGGGCATTATAAGCATCATTATTCATAAGTACATCATGGATATTAATGCCTTTATCACATAACTCTAAATAAGTTTCATTATCTACGTATCCGCCCGCAGCATCAGTTGGTCCATCAGTTCCATCACTTCCAATTGATGCGACAGCAATTGGCTTATTGCCACTAATTACGGTAGCTGCACTTAAAGCAAGCTCTTGATTTCTACCGCCTTTACCTTGTCCAGTCAGATGAACCACAGTTTCACCACCTGCAATAAGTGCCAGCTTTTCATCATCTTTTGATTTAGTTTTTGCAATACTAGCCAAGAAACTGCCTGCTTCTCTAGCCTCGCAACAGAGCTCGTCTGTTAATATTATTGGCTTATATCCTAACTTTCCACAATTGCTTGCTGCAGCTCTACACAATTCTCTAACGGAACCTGTTATATGTGTTTCAACATTATTCAGCTCTTTTGGTGTCTCCTTCCCAATTAGTTCTTCTGCTTGCTTCGAAAGTTTAATGTTATATTTACGAACAATATCCTTTGCTTCTTCACAAGTAGAATAATCGGGATAAGCTGGTCCACTTGCAATCATATCCAATGGATCTCCGACAATATCGCTTAAAACTATGCTGAAAACCTTTGCAGGGGCACAGGCTAGTGCAAATCTACCACCCTTTACTTGACTTAGCCTCTTTCTAATTGTATTAATTTCTACAATATCAGCACCACTAGCAAGCAACTGTTTAGTGATATCCTGCAATTCCTCTCCTGGGATTAAAGGTAATTCAAATAGAGCACTACCTCCTCCAGATAATAGGAACACGACAGTATCATTTGACGATAAATTAGATACCATATTCAATGCTTTTTTTGTTGCATTAAAACTGTTTTCATCAGGGACAGGATGTCCTGCTTCATAGCATTCTATCCCTTCAATCTTATCTTTTACATGGTCATACTTCGTAATTACGATACCGCCATCAAGTTTCTTTAAAACGCCTTTTGCAGCATAAGCCATTTGCCAAGCCGCCTTGCCAGCGGCAACTAGAATCACTTTGCCATCTCCATACGAAAAATTCTTAAGTGCTCTAGTTACCGCCTCGTCAGGCAACACTGCTTTTATCGAGTTTTCTACAATGTAATCAATATCTTTCTTTAATTTCTGATTCATTTCTTTTCCTCATGCTAAGAATTAATGTATAAATAGGCTTAAGATAGCAATTTCAACTATTGCAGCAACACCCATAATGAGGGATGCAACCGTCCATGTCTTGTAGCCTCTATCAGGTGACATTTCTCCGAAGTTTGTAACAACCCAATAGTATGAATCATTTGCATGAGAAACAGTCATTGCACCAGCCCCAATTGCCATACATACAAGAGTAATCTGTGCAGGTGTTGTAAATCCAAGTACTGGAAGTAGTGGTGCAACAATTCCAGCAGTAGTTGTAAGTGCTACTGTAGATGAACCCTGCGCACTCTTCAATATTGCTGACAACAAGAATGGGAAGAAGATACCCATTGCAGAGAGTACAGTTGCATGTTCTGAAATGTAATTTACCATATCTGAAGATGCAATCACCTTACCGAGAACACCACCAGCTGCAGTGATAAAAAGAATCGGGCCTACTGTTTTTAATGTATCATTTACAATATCATAGAACTCTTTAATCTTATCTGTACCGCAAAGCTGGATTACTGCAAAAACAGTACCAACGGCAAGGGCGATTATTGGTGTTCCTAAGAATTTGCATATATCGACTCCAGTACCAGTAGCCTTAGCCATTGTTACAATTGATGAAAGTGCCATAAGAATAATAGGAACTATAATTGGAGCAAGAGCTGAAAAGCCATTTGGGAGCTTTCCATATTCAGCGACTAGCTGCTCATATGTCTTTGTAATATCCCCCATATCGTGCTCATCATCAGCCTTAACTTTCTTGCCAATATAGGTTGCATAAATATATGCAGCTACTAATGGGAAAATAGAGCAAACCAAACCTAATCCCATAACAAGTAACAAATTATCTCCGATACCTAATGTATTTGCAGCCGCAATAGGACCTGGTGTAGGTGGTATAAATACGTGTGATGTAAATAAACCAGCTGCTAAACCAACAGTCATGGCAACTGATGATGTAGCTGTTCTCTTTACAAGAGCTTTTCTTATTGGATTAAGAATAACAAAGCCTGAGTCACAGAAAACAGGAATTGAAACTACCCAACCCATTAGCTCCATAGCAAGCACAGGGTGATTCTTGCCAACAATCTTTATTACAATATCCGCAAGCTTTAATGCAGCACCTGTTTTCTCTAAGATACTTCCGATTAATGCACCAAGGATAATAACTATACCAATAGATGTAAATGTACCAGAGAATCCTTGGCCAATAACAGTTGCTATTCCAGCTTTTGTTGTGCCATCTTCTAGTGTTACATCGACAATAGGTATGCCCGCTAACAAACCTAACACTAAAGAGATACACATAATTGAAATAAATGGGTGAATCTTAAATTTTGAGATCATAACAATCATTAAAACGATTGCCAGAATGAAAATAATTATCAACGGAAATCCAGTCATGGAACCGCCCTCCCTTCTTAAAGCATTTATAAGTTACTTTTATGATAATTGAGGGCGGTAGAGATTTTAATGTACTCACATTACAAAAAGACTGTTAATTTTTGTGTTGTGAACACAACACATTATATATTGTATTTGTTATCTTTCCTATACAAATAAAAGTAAAAACTCTCTAAAAAGCTTCTATCTGACGCATTAACTACGGGATCTATATCCATTAATTCTTTGTATTTATTGTATCGATAAACCAAAGTATTCTTATGAATGAATAGTTCCTTTGCTGCTTTATTGAAATTATAATTACTTTTGATTAAGGCTCCAATTGTTTCCTTAAAATCTTCAATTTTTCCCTCTGGGAATCTACTTTCATATATATAGAATATATTTGTTATATCTCTCATCGGCGTTATGAAATGTAAATATTCACCTACATGATCATAAAAGAAAACTGAACTACCTTCTGAATCAATATATTCCTGTAGCCATCTGCAATGACGATAAGAATAGTAATATTTCCCATAAGTATCCTGAAAACTTCCGATATAAAACTTAGCACTAGAACCGTTTTCTTTCATCCATCTAAGAACAGGGCTCAAATATTCTCCAATTATATATTTGTAATCAGAAAACAGTTCATTAACAGTGTCTGGCATTGTCTTAAATATGATGACACGTTTTTCTCCCAACGCCAGGGAAACATCTTTTAAAGTATGATAAGGGCTAGACTTTAATTTTTGCAAAAACTCAGAAGAATTTGTTCCATTCATTATTGCCAGAATTGGGATTCTAATACGTTCCTCTGGATAACCTAGTTCCTCTGCTAACTCTCGCATTTCGTCTGGATCCGCATACTCCACTTCTGTAAGCATATGTATAAATCGCTCTTTACGATTCTCTCGTCGCCTAGCTTTTTCTTGTTGTTTTTCATAACGGAGCATTGATTGTATTGCCATTTTTATTATTAATGCTACTGGCCTAATTTCTTCAGGTTCGCCAGTAACACCAACCACACCCTCTCTGCGTCCATCAAGCTCTATAACCATATTTATGCCTGGCAAAACATTAGGATACGATTGAAGATTTGTTGTATCTACTATGTCATCTTTTCCATGAACAATTCGATAAGCAATTTCATGATATTGACCAACTCTATCTGCATTACGGCTAGCTATAATTACTCCATCTTCATCCATTATATTTACATTATATGTTGTATATGCAGTAACCTGTTCAATAAACTTTTCCGCCAATAATTTACTTATCATGATGAATTCCCCCGCAAAATAGTACTATTGTATTAATAATAAACTTTTCAGGGTTAAAATATCAATGTTTACTACTATTCAAAATGCTCTTAATCTACTCATTTTTATCCCCTCTTACATCACATCTTTTAATATACCAAAGGTCTCCCTGACCATGTTGTTTGGAAGATACTGATATTCTGTGAAAGCGGCAATTCCTGTTACATCAGCATCAGTGTAGCGCTTTGCGATCATTACCCCTCTGAACACGTGAAAATTATTGGTTACAATTCCAATTTTCATATCAGCTGTTACTTCTACAAGATTCAAAGCATTACTGATATTTTGGTCAGTATCAAGGGATTCGTTTTCAACTATAATTCTATCTTTTGCTATACCCTGTTCTATAAGATATGTCTTGCCCCCTTCTCCTTCTGATACAGATTCATTAGCTCCTTGTCCACCTGTTACAATAACCTTAGTATCTGGATTATCATTTAGATATTCAATTGCTGAATCCAGTCGAGCCTTATAAACAACGCTTGGACCCCAGTCTCTCATTTGAGCACCTAGGATAATTATGTAATCCGCTCCCCGCTCTCCTGTTGAAAAGAACTGTGTTAAGATGCATCCTTGACATATGATAAAGATGGCAAGTCCCAAAGCAACTAGGGCTCTAAAAACATATCTAACGGCTTTTGGTACTTTAGGCCACAGGCTTTTTTTGTCCATGAGATATAAGAAGCCAAAAAATATTGCTGCAAATATCCATATGATAAATGAAAATGTTCCGCTTCCTACCATATATACAACAACTGAGTACAGCAAAGAAAGAATAGCCAACAGTGCATATACAAGTCTTAACTTACGCATTACTTATACCCCTTTCGCTCTTTAGCCTTTTCGATAAGCTCTTTTGCTTCTTCAAAGGCTTCTGGCAGAGTATCAGCAAACCATTCCTTGCCTTCTTTTTCCTGTTTCTTTATTTCTTCCCAGGCTGCATGCTGCTCTTCTTTGGAATTATAGGTCACTCCTGCAAATACATGAGGATGTCTTCTAACCATCTTTTCAGATACAGTCTTTGCTACATCATCAAATGTAAATAAACCTTCCTCTTCTGCAATAACCGAATGAAACATTACTTGAAGGAGCAGATCACCCAGTTCTTCCTTGAGGTTTTCAGCATCACCTGTCTTGGTGTAGTTATTAATACCATTGATGACTTCTGCTGCTTCTTCTATACACTCAGGCTTTAGGCTTTCATGAGTTTGCACTCTATCCCAAGGGCAACCGTTCTCACTTCTTAGGGTTTCAACTATTTCTTTTAATCTATCGATTTCTGACATGATTAATTATCCTCGTAAAATTTTTTTGCATCAAAGAATAATCCCTCTATCTCACCTTGTAGTTCTACATCAGACTTTGGTTCATTAAAAAAGAGACTTACAAAAGTAAGTCCCTGTTGTTTTTGGTGTTACAGCTCTAACAATTAGAACTGACCGAAAGCATATTTGAAGAATGATACTGGCTCTTTGCCTTCAACCTTCTGCTTTCTGCAATACTTCTCATAATCTGAATAAACACTGTACATCTGGAATGATACTTCTTCGAACATTCTTTTTTCCTCCTTAAATCTCTCTATCTCTTGTTTACGATGCCATATTACACCCAGATTTGTGCTTTGTCAACAAATTTAATGTTAATTTTTTGTGAAATGTGTATAGATTCATTTCTTTCAAATTTTTAGCTATTAATCACCTAACCAACACAATATTTGCTGTTACACATCACACTACAATGGTTAACTATAAATCGTGATGCGCTAAGGTTAGAGCGCAAATAAATATTGACCATTGGGAGGATACCCAATGCAGATTATGGAGGACATAAAATGAAGAAAAAACTAACTGCATTGATGATGACTGCAGCACTCGCTTGTGGTGCACTGATAGCTTGTGGATCAGAATCTACAACATCATATGCAAACGAAACAATTTATGGAGAGGTCACCGCAGTCAGCGATACGGGATTTACAATCACCGTTGGAACTAATGAAAATGATGAATTAACCCTTGGAGATGAAACAGCTGAAATAACTGTTACAGATAGCACAACCTATTCTATGGCCATGGGCGAGGCTCCTGCTGATGGCGAAGCTCCTACTGATATGGGTGAAGCCCCTGCTGATGGCGAAGCTCCTGCTGATATGGGTGAAGCCCCTGCTGATGGCGAAGCCCCTGCTGATATGGGTGAAGCTCCTGCTGATGGCGAAGCTCCTGCCGATATGGGTGAAGCTCCTGCTGACGGCGAAGCCCCTGCTGATATGGGTGAAGCTCCTGCTGACGGCGAAGCTCCTGCTGATATGGGTCAGCAGCAAGAAATTACTCTTGCAAGCATCACAACTGGAACTCAGGTTGCAGTAACATTTGATGCTGATGGAAATGTAACATCTGTTGAAATTCTTTCAAATCAGCAATAATAAACATAAAAACTGCCAGTAACTTCTGTGTTACTGGCAGTTTTAAGTTTTTTACTGAAACTTCCCACACTGAAAAGGTGTATCAAAAAGCCTTTCTCTTCTGTCATACTACACCAATCATTTTTAGATTTAGTTAAAATCCGCTACAATCTCAGATATAGCAACCAATGTAGCTTCTCCGCTAATAGTGATTCGCTTATTCTCCTCTAGCCTGCAATGCACATAGCCGCCACGCTTTGAAGCCTGATAGGCTTTGATTTCATTCTTGTTTAATACCTCAGACCAATATACAGCTATCTGACAGTGTGCCGAACCGCATACTGGGTCTTCTGCGACCAGTAATTTAGGTATATGTTTATCCCTTTATGTTTTTGCTCACTCTTAATATCATAACACCATTACCATTGTGCCTACACCAATTAGAGCACATCCTATTAAAGATTTTACAGAAAACTCTTCATGCAAGAAAATAAATGCTAAAATTAATGTAATAACTACACTTAGCTTATCGATTGGTACAACTTTAGAGGCTTCTCCCATCTGTAGAGCTTTATAATAACATAGCCAAGAAGCACCAGTGGCCAGCCCTGAAAGTATCAGAAATACCCAGCTCTTTTTGCTTATGCTAAATATGCCATTTTGTGAGTTTGTGATAAAAACCATGAGCCAAGCCATGATTACCACCACGACAGTTCTAATTGCTGTGGCTAAATTTGAGTCTACTCCTTCAATGCCAATTTTAGCTAAGATTGATGTCAATGCTGCAAATATTGCAGATAATAAAGCAAATACAAACCACATAGCATGCCTCCTATTGATTTAACCTCTTACTTAGTCTGTTAGTCGATACTTATCAGCTGCATTTTAGCTAAACAATTATATATCCTGCATCCTTCAGAACCTGTAGCGCTGTCTCAAAGTTCCCTGATTTTACAAAGACATAATCTGTATTATATGTAGAAACTACAAATATTCCTATTTTATTTTCAGCCAAAATACTAGATATTTTTGAAAGAATTCCTATAAGAGAAAAGTCTAGAACTCCTTGAATTCGAAAAGCCTTCCAACCATCTTCTCTTTCAGTAGTCTCAAGTGGTACATCCTGTGTTTTACATACAAGTGATATTTCCTCATCTGTTCTAGCGACAAAATATAAATCTTTTGTCAAATCTATATCAGTAATATCTGCCACTTTACATACTGTAAAGTCACCGTCTATCCTTTTTAAATCCATTACGTATACCCCACTGTCTCTACTGTCTTCTTCAAATATTTTATTACTTCTACGGGATATTCTCCAATAGCCGATTCCCCAGTTACCATAACAGATGAAGCACCATCACAAGCCGCATTGTATATATCGCAAACTTCCGCTCTTGTTGGTACCTTACAATGTTCCATAGAGGAAAGCATCTGTGTAACAACCATAAAGGGCTTGTTATATTCTCTGCAAACACTTGAAATGTATTTCTGAATTCTAGGTAGCTCCCATAAAGGCATGCTATTGCCCAAATCTCCTCTTGCTATTATAATTTCATCACAATGCTTCATAAATGTCTTTATGGAATTCACCCCATCCATATTTTCAATCTTAGCAAAGATTTTCATATCCTGACATCCATTTTCATCAAGGGCATTTCTTACCGCAATTAAATCTTCTTTGTTTCTAACGAATGGTTGCATAATACCATAAATATTGAAATTACTTGCAAACTTCAAATTTTCAATATCTGCATCCGTCATAGTTGGCATATATATAGTTTTTCCTACGATCGCAATGCTCTTTCTAGAAGTTAATGTTCCGCCTCTCTTAACAGAAACCGTCACCTGTGCGTTGTCAATCTCTATCACACTGACAAGAATCTTTCCATCATCTAGCATAATTTCATCACCGCACTCAAGCCTATCAATGACTTCTTGTTGGACAGGTATACCATTATTACCTAGAAATACAACATCTCCTTCTCGTAAAGTAATAGACTCATCCAAAATGCCTATTCTTAATTCTGGACCTTGCATATCAATCAGTATTTTGGGTGTGACACCAGCTTTTGAGGCAGCAGAATTTATTCTTTCGATTTGTCGGCAGCAATCAGCCAGCATTACATGGGACAAATTGATTCTTATCCCTGTCATTCCTTCATGAAACATATCCTCTAAAATGCGTTCATTGGAACAACTAGGTCCTAGTGTACCGTATATGTCAATCATTACCTACTTCTCCCACTCTTTATATCTCTTTCATAGCGAATTCCAGGCTTCATTCCTGCATTTACTTGCATAAATCCATTAAGCACTGATAAAAATCAGGAAACTCTTGTTTTAGCCTAATTGGTCGCCCTTGCTCGTTCAAAAAGGCATGACTGGTTATTCCAGTACATACTACCTTACCATCCGCATTTGTCATTTCATATGAAAGGAAAAGCTTAACGCCCTTAAATTCTTTCACCTTTACAGATATAGATATTTTTTCAGCAAATTGTGTAGGAAGCCTATAATCACAGGTAACAGTTAAAACTGGAGATACTATACCAAGTGCTTCAAGCTTATCAAATGGCCAACCAATTTGATTTAAAAAATCTACCCTTGCCTCTTCCATCCACCTAATATAGTTAGAATGATGTGTTATGCCCATTTTATCGGTTTCATAATATTGAACTGTATGTATGTATTTCATACTCCAACACTTTCTGCAATCTTTATTGTCTTTTACTCTTTATCCAACTTAAATCACCAATTTTGAATTGATTGTATCACATGTAATAGAAAATGAATATAATAGATACACGGGACATTTAATAAGAGGAGTAGCGAACTAATGAATTTACAAGATGCAATAATTAATATAATACAAAATCCTGTTCACAGAAAAATAATAGCAATCTACATTATTCTAATAAATATAGTAGGCTTTTCTGCAATGGGTATCGATAAAAGAAAAGCGATAAAAAATGAATGGCGTATCCCTGAAAAGAGACTGTTTATGTATAGTCTATTAGGTGGCAGTCTTGGAACTTGGACCGGGATGTACTTCTGGGGTCATAAGGCCAGAAAGTTTCCATTTATAATAGGCATGCCCTTGATATTATTTATTCATATAACAATTGGTATTTATCTATTTACCATATATAACATGTAAATCAATCTTCACCCTTGAGGACTACTTTTATATAGTCATGATGAACAGCGACTAAGAATTTTTCAAATACATCTTCAGTCTTTAGTCTCAAACTAGAAGTATTAATGCATGGATGGCATCCTACATATACAGCATTGATAACATCCTCATCTACAAGGAGCTGAACATTATTCTCCTTATCATTCATTAGCCCCATTACACTTACTGAGCCTGGTGTGATATCTAAAAAACGTTCCATAAATTCAGGAGGTGCAAATGAAAGTCTTGCAGAATTTATTTGTTGAGATATTTCTTTTGTTTTAAACTTTTTGTCCTCTTTAATCATGAGCAAATAAAACTTATCCTGCTGCCTATTACAAAGCAAAAGATTTTTACAAATAATTGCAGGAGCAAGTGCTTCATCTATCTTGGCGCATGCTTCCATGGTCTCAGCTGCTTCATGGTCAACTCTTTCATATTCAACACCTATCTTATCTAGTAAATCATAAACTCGTATTTCTTTTTCTAGCCTACCCTCTTCACATTCAGGTCTACCCTTATATAAAATTAAATCTGACATTTTTCCTTCCTCTAGCCCTTTATCTGTCATTGTGCATTTGATACATAAATAATTTTTTTCATAACTTCTGGGATAATACACTGTATTCTATCATTGTATTTGACTGACAGGTATTCTTTAAAGGCTTTTGGGTCGGCACTATTATCTTCAAACATATCCCAATGTCCTGGAATAACAACTGCTGGTGAAACCTCCCCTGCAAAATCAGCAGCCTCCTGATACGTCATATTTCCAATACAATTTCGACGATATCTAATTGCATCACGTCCATTTATCGGCAAAAGTTGTATATCAATTTTCCCAAATGATTTTATTGCATTCAACATGCCTTCGTATCTGACTGTATCACCAGCGTGATGAACTAGTATTCCATTGCCCTCTATAACATATTGAAGATGTGGATATAACCCAGTCGTGTTATCTAAATCCAAAAACTCATGAGCCGCAGCTATGGCATGTATTGTTACATCTCCTACTGTATAAGACTCACCTGCATTTAAACCTATGGCATTGTCTGGTTTTACATCATCCGATAAAACCGAGTCAATATGACTTCTGGGAAAAACAAATTTAGCATTAGGATTTGTTTTTGCCCAAATCTTCCAAGACTCATGATCCATGTGATCCAAATGGTTATGCGTACCTATAAATGCATCTATATTGCGCAATTCATTAGCTAAAATAGGCACTGGAGTCTGTCTCTTTTCGTCGTTTGATGCATAATAATCTATACATAAGGTAGTATTAGCGATTTTTAGCATTAAGCCCATTTGACCTAACCACCACAGAACTATTCCACACTTTTCTTCACTCTGACTCATAGAATGCTACCTCTAAAAAATGATTCCTCAATATTTATTGAATGTAGAGCTTTTATTATTCTTTCTATAAAAGCTGTAATTATGAATAGTATTATATCGCACCAAAATCATGTAGACAACAAAGCCTTTGCCATAAATAGCTCTAGTGATGACTTGTCGATTACACCTTTTGCACATTTTTCACATTTTCTATGGTTTACACGTGTTATTCATTAAAAGATACTTCAATATCCCTATTACTTTCCCCAAATTCCATCTTCTATGATATACTAATTCAAGCATACACTAAAAGCTAAACAAAGTATTCAAATATAAGGAGTTTCTATTATGGAACTAACAACACTATGCTATTTAGAAAATGACGGCAAATATCTGATGCTAAATAGAAATAAAAAAGAGCACGACCTGAATAAAGGGAAATTTATTGGGGTTGGTGGACATATAAAGTTTGGAGAAACTCCCGAAGAATGTATCAAACGCGAATTTTTGGAAGAAACTGGTCTAATCCTTAATGACCTTTCTCTTCGTGGATTGTTAACCTTTGTTATCGATGATATCATGGAATATTCATTTTTGTATACTTCCCATAGCTTTTCTGGAGTTCTCAATAGCAATTGTCCTGAAGGAGATTTGATGTGGATTGATAAAACCCAATTGTCAAATGTTCCACTATGGGAAGGCGACATGATTTTTATAAACTTGCTTGATAAAGAAACGGACTATTTTTCCTTAAAGCTGGTTTATAAGAATGATATCCTCATTGATCATGAGTTTACTTTATAGAAAAGCTTTTTAGTAAATTTTATCTGTTAACTCTAACTCTTGAATAAGGTATTTAGGAATGAAAGATTATGAAAAATTGCAAAAGGATTGCATAAACGAATTGAGACACTTAGGGATAAAACTAGGTTCCATATCTGCATGGAAAATAAATAATCGAGCTAAGTCTCGCTGGGGTTTATGCCAAATGAATTCTGATGGAACTTATTCCATAGAAATTGCTTATCGACTTCTTAGTGACGATAACATTTCAGAAAAAGCATGCAAAGAAACTATTATTCATGAATTATTGCATACATGTAAAGGTTGTATGCGTCATACTGGTAAATGGAAGTATTATGCTGAAGTTGTTAATCAAGTTTATGGATATAACATAAAACGCATAACGCAAGGATATGAAAAAGGTGTAGAAAACTATAGTGTAAATGAAATGTCTATCAAATATATTTTTACCTGTGGTAAATGTGGTGCAACGATATATCGTAAAAGAGAATCAAAATTTACCCAAAATTACAAATACTATGGATGTGCAAGATGTGGCGCAATTGCCTGGTCAAAAAAATCTGTAGGTTAAACACATTAAAAGAGGATTTAAAATGAAACTAATATTTATAAGACATGGTGACCCAGATTACGAAAATGATACACTTACAAAGAAAGGTCAACTTGAAGCCAGCTTATTATCCCAACATATAACAAAATATCATATAGATGAAGCTTACGTTTCTCCACTAGGCAGGGCTCAAGATACAGCATCATATTGCTTAAATGTACTTGGTATACCTGCTACAACTGTAGATTGGCTTAAAGAATTTCCTGGCAATGTAGACCCTAATGTATCAAATGACATAAAAAAAGCATATGAAACAGAGTTGATTCTTGATTCATCTACTGGAAAATATAATAAGAGAATAATGTGGGATATTCTGCCTTCATATTGGGGGCAACATCCTGAATTATTTGACTTAAATTTATGGAGAAGTTCTTGTATTTTAGATGGTAGTGATGTATTAGAAAAATATGATTATGTTATAAAAGAGTTTGACAACCTCATTGAAAAAAATGGTTATAAGCGTAATGGCATTACATACACCGTCAATAATGCAAATGAAAAAACTATAGTTCTATTTTGTCACTACGGAATAACTAGTGTCCTTCTTTCGCATTTATGGAATGTGTCACCATTTGTTCCACTCCAATTTACGGCATTAGCTCCTACATCTATAACAGAAGTAGTAACTGAAGAACGCCAGAAAGGAATTGCCACATTCAGAACGCTTCGTTTGGGGGATATTAGCCATTTAGCAATTGGAAATGAAGAACCTTCCTTTTCAGCAAGGTTTTGTGAAACCTACGAGAACTTTAGTCAACGTCATTAAAAAGAAAGCCGATGATCGGACTCGAACCGATAACCTGCTGATTACAAATCAGCTGCTCTGCCAATTGAGCCACATCGGCTTATTATATTATACAGAACTCCCCAAGTAGGACTCGAACCTACGACAACTCGGTTAACAGCCGAGTGCTCTACCAACTGAGCTATTGAGGAATATTCCCGAAGGAAGTGGAGACGGAGAGATTCGAACTCTTGACCCCCTGCTTGCAAGGCAGGTGCTC
>CAMNPQ010000042.1 GCA_946548305.1 uncultured Pseudobutyrivibrio sp. | reverse complement strand
CCTTAGGCGCAGTAGCTTCACCCTTGTCAGCTATAACATTCTGCTTTTGTGGAGTGTAAAAATGACTTCCTATGGCAGTTTCTATTACCTGATACTTTCCTTCAATGGCATCATTAAGCCCCTTGTACCATGAAATAAGTGTGTATCTAAAAGGGATTCTGTCGTCCACAAAATTTGATATGCTCTCTCCTGTGTTTATCAGATTTCCCCACTCTACCTGCGCCATTTCTCTTTTTTCTGTGTCTACAGCTGAAAGCTTTTGATAGGTTTCTGGGGCAGCAATCCTAAAGACCGCTCCAAAAGTCCAGGGGCTAGTCAGCACAAGGAAAAAAACTATTATAAATATCCTGTTTTTAATACTTGTAAAAAAATCCATAGGCTTCACCTAAAACTGATAATAAATGAAAGGATTATATGTACCGTTTACCAAAAACAAAAGGCTAATGAGCAAAAGGAAAATGCAAAAACAAGCATTACTTTTAAGCTTTGAAATATCAATATGAGCCTGTAAAAATCCTGCAAAAAGCTGGGAAAGCGCCAGGGCTATCAGCGTCATTCCAGACAAATAGGTAAACAGATTTAGCACCCTGATACCACCTGTAAACATCCTGCCTATGAATGTGAATGCCACCTTTATATTGTCTGCACGAAATACCACCCACAGGAAATTCACTATCAAAAATGTGCCTATTCTGTTTAATGGCTTTACAGGATTTTTCTTTAAAAGCTTTCCTAAAAATACTCTTTCAATTATTAATAAAATGCCGTAGGTAATCCCCCATACAAAAAATGTATAGTTGGCTCCATGCCAGATACCTGTCAGAAGAAACACAATAAATATGTTAAAGCAGGTGCGGCTCATGGTACATCTGCTGCCACCCAAGGGAATGTACACATAGTCCCTAAACCATGTGGACAGGGAAATGTGCCACCTGCGCCAAAAATCCTGAATGCTTTCTGCCCTGTAGGGGTGGTTGAAATTTTCTTTGAAATCAAACCCGAACATCTTCCCCAGACCTATAGCCATATCAGAATAGCCGCTGAAATCGTAGTATATCTGGAAGGTGTAGCAAATGCTGGCAAGCCAGGCAACAGTGGCATCCAGATTTGCTATATCTGTAGCCCAGACCTTGTCCACCAGCTCAGCTAACGTATTTGCGATAATTACTTTTTTTGCCAGACCACAGCAGAATCTTTTGATGCCCTTTACAAATGTGGATGAGCCCACTGTTCTTTCAGATAGCTGTGTACACACATCCTTATAATTCACAATAGGTCCTGCTATCAGCTGTGGAAAGCAGGAAATATACAGTGCAAAATTTGAAAGCTTGGGCTGCACATCCGTCTTGTCATTGTACACATCTATCACATAGGAAAGTGCCTGAAATGTGTAAAAGGATATTCCAACAGGCAGGATGATTTGTGGCAAGCCTAAAGCACCTGTGCCAGTTCCAGAAAAAATGCCATCCAGCCTTTCACCCAGACTTAAACCTCTTGGGAAAAAAATATTTTCAATTGTAGCTATAAACAGGTTGAAATATTTGAATAGAAACAGTAACCCTAAATCTGCTACCAACACAAGAATCAGGCTGCGTCGCCTGATGCGGTACGTATGATATTTTTTAGAGCACCAAAAGCCTGCGCCCCAATTAATAAGGATTACTAAAAAAATGAGAATGAGATACTTTGCTCCTGAAAATCCATAAAAGAGCAATGAAAATGCAAGCAATATATAGTTAGAAAAAAGGATTTTTTTGTCAGTTCCTCTGCCTATAAGCCCTGGTACTATATAGTAGACCATCAGGCATAAAGGCAGAAAAATTGTACAAAATAATAATGAGCTGAAAACCAAATTATTCTCCCTCTCCTTTAATCATCAGCTTGGTAAAAGGTTTTGTTTTATTAAAATATGTGACAACAAGGTCACAAATGTACGCTCCAATAAAGGTAGCCAAGATGCATAGCACAGCCTTCATAAAAAAGCTTGCGTCAGGGGCTAGAGACTGCACCAGTCTGATACTGTAAAACTGATTTAGATAAATCAGCAGACTCATCTTTCCACACCAGTCAAAAACTGGCTTGTCGAAAACCTCATGGCATGGATTCACATCAGAAAATGTGAGGATAAGTCCTATGCACATCACAAAAAGTATTGGAAAGCTGTATTTTGGATTCACTCCAGTAACAGCATATCTAAGCACCAGCAAGTAACAACCCAATTCTACTACAGCAAGTATCCTCTTTCCTACAAGGGTAAAACTCATTTTATTAAGCTGTCTGGTAAGGCTGTATGCGCTACACCCCAGTGCCATCTCAGCAAGTCCGCGCAAAAAGCATTTATAAAAATGCCCTGTCCATCCATCTATTCCAGCCAGGCTATTGTATTCATGTGCCATGTACCCAAGCACAAAAAGTGCAATCAGGGGGCACACTATCTTTACGAATGTGTCATAGTGCTTTCTAAGGAAATACCAAAACAGAAAAGTCACCATAAGCCACACATCCAGATACCAGGTGAGCTTATTCACCCATGTGCTGTCAAAACCGAATACCTGCAAGAAAAACACAGAAGCCCATGAATCAATTACATAGGCTATTCTGCCTTTGGCGGTATTCTCTAAAAAATACGCATTTACGATAATCGTAAGAATGATTGCAAACAGATGATAGGGGAACACATTTTTTATTTTCTTCCACATCATCCGGGCTGTCTCGGTGCCAATTAGTGTGGTGTCTACACTACGCTTGGCATAAGCTGAAGCCGCCAGCAGATATCCTGACACCAAAAAGAAAAATTCCACACCTATATAGCCGTGATTGAAAAAATATATACCCTTTATCCCAATACTTATATTTCCATCTACGGCAAATCTTTTATGAATATGGAAAAATAGAATAGCCAAAGCAAAGAGAAATCTCAGCATTTCTACTCGTCCATTTTTTTTCGACTTACTCATAGATTATTGCATATCTCCGTCAAAGTCATCGTCTAAATCCTGGTCAGAGGACATAAATTCTCTGCCCACTACCCTATTAGCCCTGCGCTGCTGTTCCACCTGCACAGACAGCATCTCTTTTACATTTGCAGAATTCTTAATATTGCGAATTTCAAATGTGCCAAGGCTCTTGTCAGATGAGCTGACTATAATAGAGCCCACACCAAAAATTCTCTGACCCAGGCTTCTTTTAAGCTGCAAATCTAAAATTCTATAAAGCCTGACCTCATCCTGTGACAGATTCAGCAAGCCTGTCTCTACAAAAAGTCTGTCCTCACTCATGCTATACTTTGTAAAGCTGATTGGAAGACCAAAATGTCTTTTTCTATCATGCCATAAAATATTTGCCATAGCACCCTCCTAAACTTTCTATAGATTTTTGTTTTTCATCAGAAAAACAAAAATCTATAGAATTATTATAACTAATTCTAAATATAAAAGAAATAAAGGATATCACAAACCATTATATACCATATACAGCATTGTGGTATCGTCGAACTGTTCTTTGCCGTGGGCAAATGCATTAATTGCGGCAAGCACATCCTCTATGGCGGTCTTTGGTGATGCTGTTAAGTCCTTGTTTAGCACCGCTAACAGCCTGTCTTTTCCAAACATTTCATCATCAATATTCATAGCCTCGGTGACTCCATCCGTATATACGAATATTCTGTCTCCAGAGGAAAGTGTGAATTCCTCTGTAGGGTAAAGTGCCTCCTCAAACATAGCCAGGGCTATACCATGCTTTCCCTCCACTGAAGTAAAGCCACCATCTAAATGCTTTATCATTGGGTACTCATGGCCTGCATTCACAGCCATGCCCTTGCCTGTAGTCAAATCAATCACACTAATCCATGCTGTGACAAACAAATCCTGCACATTCCCCTCGCACAGCTTGTTATTAATGTCACCAACGATTTCAGACAGGTCACTTTTTGCCTGCAGGCTGTTTTTTATAAGGGTTCGGCTGGTCATCATAAAAAGTGCCGCTGGAATACCTTTTCCAGACACATCTGCAATCACCAGAGCCAGGTGGTTGTTGTCCACCATGAAAAAGTCGTAAAAATCTCCGCCCACTTCCTTTGCAGGCTTCATTACTGCATATAATTCGAATTCCTTTCGCTCAGGCAGATATGGAAATGTCTTTGGCAGCACATTTTCCTGAATGGATGATGCAATGGTAATTTCGTTTTCTGCCACTGCATCCTCTCTGCCCTGGGTTACATTTAATGTACAATACATAAAAAGCGTCACAATCATTGTGGTGATTGGTGTCAATGACAGCCCATTTACCAAAATAGCTATCACCAAAACCACAGCTGGGGCAAATCCATACAAAAATACACTTATCAGCTGTACTACGCTAAATTGTTTTCGTCTGGTGAGAATTAAAAACAGAGAAAAACTGATTATGGCAATAAAATAGGCCTTGGAAAATCCGTATAAGGAGCTACGGGTATACACGCCCTTTTCATCAATGGTAAAATAAAAGCCGTATTTCACATTTAAAAGGCGCACAAAAGCAGCCAGCACAAAGCCAGCTGTTGCCAAAAGATTCAGCTTTGGAAGCCTGGAATTTTTTATCCTTAGATAGCCTATTGTGTAATGCCAAAACAATAGTCCTTCGGCTGGGATGGTCATGTAATAAAGAGTGGTAATCCAGATGTTTATAGAGCGATACTCTGCTATTCCATCTATGAGATATTCTATGGCATCTGCAAAAAGCCCTATATATGCAACCACAATGAGCCATGCCAGAACTTTAGATGCATTGCCCTTTTTTCTTTTGTCTAAAAACAGGCCTATGAGCAGGATATAGCCCACCACCATGCCAAACACATCCAGTGTGAAATTGATGATGTACCGTGGCTTTAGGTTTTCAAATCCCACATGATAGGCAAACTGGGATACAAATACAGCCAAGCTTAAAAATATCACTGTTCTGATTGCAGTATCTAAAATCTGTCGCTCTGTAGTATTTGGCATAAGTACCTCCAGTAAATAATGGAATTATTCCATACCATAATAAGTCATGCAAAGCATTGTGATATCATCAAACTGCTCAGCATCCTTTACAAAATCGTAGATAGAATCCAGCACCTTTTCTATAGTGGCCTTCGGAGATAGTGTAGGATTTTCATTCAAAGCATTTATGAGCCTTTCCTTTGAAAACAGCTCCTCATTTACATTCATAGCCTCAGTCACTCCATCCGTATATACGAATATAGAGTCACCCTTCTCTAGCTTAAATTCCTCTTCCTTGTAGCTGGTTTCAGGGAAAAATGCCACCGCCAGTGAATTCTTTTTTATCACAAGCTTAAATTTTTCATTGGCTCTTTTTATTGCAGGGTATTCATGTCCTGCATTTACAGTTTTTACAATTCCTGTATCAAGCTCCACTATAGCAAGCCACACAGTAACAAACATATCAGCAATGTTGCCATCACACAACTGATTGTTTACGTCCTCCATTATTTTCGCAAGCTCTCCCCCTGCCTGTACCCGGTTTTTAATAAGGGTACGGCTGGTCATCATAAAAAGTGCCGCTGGAATGCCCTTTCCAGACACATCTGCAATCACCAGTGTCAGATGATTGTCATCTGCCATGAAAAAATCGTAAAAATCTCCACCCACTTCCCTTGCAGGCTTCATCACTGCGTATATGTCAAATTCCTTCCTCTCTGGCAGATAAGGGAAGGCTCTTGGCAAAATATTTTCTTGAATGGAAGAGGCAATGGAAATCTCATTTTCTGCTATTGCCTTTTTGTCCCCCTGAACCACATTCAAGGAGCAATACATAAGCAGTGCCGATATCATTGTCACCGCTGGATTTAGGGATAATCCAAATTGAAAAATGGTAAATCCAGATGCAATAAGAGGTCCTGTTGCATACATGAAAAATGCAAATATCTGTAGCCCCCTTAGCTGCTTTCGTTCCACCACTACAGCTATAAGGGAAAAAACAAGGCAAAGCAAAGGATATATTATTGACAGCAAATTAAAGGAGCTTCTCGCATAGTAGCCTTCCTTATCTACAGAAAAATAAAACCAGAAAAAAAGATTTAAAATAATCAAAAGGAAGCTAATTACATATCCAATATTTACAATGTAATTTCCAGTTTTTATTTTATTGTTTTTAATCCTTAGATAGGACAGGGTATATTTCCAGAAAAAAAATGTCTGGGAAATGGTTGATGCGTAAAAAAATGTATTACAAGCCACACTAACCATCCTGTACTCAGGCTTTCCCTGGACAAACCATGCCATTGCGTCTGTGAAAAGTGCTACATAGGTGGCTGTAACCAAACCGATAAGGTATTTTACAGTATCACCATTTTTTTTCATATCCATGTACAGCCCTACCAGCAGCACCATACCCACTATCATCCCTGCAAAATCGGCAGTGATGCTGATGATATAATATGGATTTACCACCTCTGCCCCCAGGTAAAAAATGAACTGGACAAACACCAGCGCAGAAACCAAAAATGGGAGGAGTTTTATGCTTGTATTAAAAATATTATTTTTTTCCCACCGTTCCAATTTTGCTCCTTTCGGCTGTAGGCTGGGCTATCTCAGCCTTTTTTCTATGGTCAAATGATTTCGTCCATCAATATAATCGTAGGAAACGTCATCCATACTTTCCTTTACCATTAAAATGCCAAGCCCACCTAGCTCGTCACTTTCTGCCAGCTCCACCACATCCACCCTGGCTCTTTCAAGGGGATTAAAGGGCTTTCCTGAATCAATAAAGGTGATTTTAGCCATGTCCTCCAAAACGCATATACGAATTGACGCTTCACCCTTGCCCTCGTAGGCATACTGGCAGATATTTCCAAATATCTCCTCCACAGCCACATCTAACGCGTACTGTATTTTCTCGGGGCAGCCCACTTTTTCCAGCTGCCTGTCTAGAGCAGATAATATTATATCTGTATTTTCCCGTGAAGCATCAATTCGTATTTCTTCCAAATTTTACATTCCTCCTAGCTTAGGACCTTCCTGTATTATCTGGTTATTGTGTTCCTGTGGTGCATGAACAGCTCCTTTATTTGCATAGGTTGCGAGATGTTCAAATATGGCATTTGGACCTTTCTTTCCTACATCTGCAAGTTTCTTGCAATCTTCCATATTTTTCATGCTCTTTAGCATCTTTTTAAAAGCTTGATTTGTCACTATAAGGTCTGTGGCGTCTTCTCTGATTCTTTCATGACCTACCTCAGACGGCAAAATAATAGTTCCATTATCCGCAGTTGCTTCTGTTTTTAAGGTATGTATAGCTATCATTTCTGCAATGCCTGTAACTACTATTTTTTTTACACGCTTAAAATCACTGTTGTCAAAATCTATATCAAAATGCTTTTTAGCAGACTCCTCTTCAGCAGCGAGTTCAGCTTTTACTTTTTCTTTTAAATCTTCTTTTGCTATCTTCTTTATTGCATTTAAATTTTCCTGTTGCTTGTTTACAGAAATTTCAGGTGACATTTTTCCATTAACATAACCAATAGCATTTAATTGATATACAGCAAAATTCTGTAAAGTATCAGCAAGTTCTCTTCTTTCTCTTCCATTTGTGGAAAAAGCAGCAAAAGTCTGCGCGTCTATCTTGTCTGCATAAGCCTTTGACATAATCTTAAGGTTTCTGTATGCCTCATATATCTGCCTTGGTGTGGAATCCAGTGTTAGTGCAGCCACCCTTTCCATGGCATTTACCATATTCATAAAAGCCTGTGAATTTGCCTTTTTAGGGTCGATAGCTCTATCAGGATTTGCTGCATCCCTGTAATCACGTTTTTTCTCGAACCATACAGCTGTCTTTTTATGTGCAGCCAACTCTCTAATGGTGGCAAAATGTGCTGCTGCAGTATCTTTTGCATTGTTAAATTCATTTTTGTATTTTGTCAGCGCATTCTGCTCTTCTCTTACTGATTTTGCAAAACTTTCACTGGTTACATCTACATCCTTTATATCCTCAGCAAAGGCAGTTATATATGTCTTATTTCCATTCGTAAAATCTTCTTTGTTTTTAAAAAGCCCTTTTAAAAAATTTCTGGTTTCAAACTCTCCCGTGGCGACTGAGGAGTTCTTTATAAATTCTACTTTGTATTTTTGCAGTTCATCCACATTTTTACATTTTGCGGTATAATCCTTTAGTAGATTTTCTGCAGCCCTGCGTTTTTTATTTAGATTGCTGTTTAATAAATAGTGCTTTGCATATTCTTTGCAAAATGCATAATCATTTTTAAATCTAGCAAACTTATCATCTATCTTCATCCTGCCTTCTTGAATATCCCTTATGGTCATTTCCACCTCTAAGGCACATTCTATTGTCAGCTGAAAATATGCTTTTGCTATTTCTTTTTGAAGTGTTTTTATCTCTTTAGACTCTAATGCCCTTTCAGTAAAAGCTTCAACTCCGCTTCCTACCATATTCCACGATTTGGCTTCTATATCAACATACTCACTGATAAATCTGGAGAGATTCTTATTTTTCAGACCTTCTGCCTCTAATCGTGACAAATAATCCTCAGCACCAGTCACCTTTTCTAAAGTTTTTTCTGCTGAATTATCATCTAATATACCATGATTTATCTCATTAAGAGCCTTACCGTCTTCGCTTTCATATGAGCCCGTCCCGCCATTAGGGATAAATCGAAGGAATACTGGTCTTAAATCCGTAACCTCCACTGCTGCGTTCCAAACTACAGTGTTGTAATCCTCCACAAATTTAGCCTTGAGATTTTGCGGTATAAATTTTTTTGACACCGCATCGCTATGTTCCGAAATAAATCCCAGTACCTTATTTGCCATCTCAAGCTTTTCTGCCGCAGAATTTACAGAAGTATAAAAGCACTCCTGTTTCAATTTTAGAAATTGTGATTTAAAAGCAGGCAAAGCCTCTTTTATCTCCTTAGGTCCGCTTAGGTTTTCATAAACTCTGATTTCCTCTTCTATGCCACCAAGCATTCCTAAAATAAACAGTTCATCTTTGCCCCAGCCATTTTCAATGGCTTTGGTTTCTCCTCTGATGAAACCCATGTAATGATTCACATATCGTGTAGTGCCGTTTGTACCTACTATATCTCCCAGGCTGTTTCCCATGTAATGTTTGGTATTATTCTGAGGGTCATCATAAAGCTTTCTTAGATTTTCATATTTTTCTAAAATCTCTTCATGACTTTTATGTAATTCTAATAAATACTGCTGTTCTCTTTCTGTATTCCAGCCCTGTTTTTCCAGACTCTGTCCCAAATATTGGGTACGCACTTCATTTATTATGGCATGATTAAAATCAAATATAGCCTCATATACCGGCACGCCCAGATTTGCCTTCATTTCCGTTGAGGAAAAACCACGTGGAGTAATCAGTGATATTCCCTGACTCATTAGTCCAAGCATATATGGTGAGGTATATACCATTTGTGTATAACTTCCATTATTTGGGTTTGCAAGAAATGACATGTCCATATAATACTGTTTAGTTCTTTCATCAGAGCGACTGTCAGCCTGTTTTTCGAGACTTTTGCTCAGCCTGACTAGTTCAGCATTAACTATCCCAATTCCTTTTTGATTAAGCATACCACGTGAGTACCCATCAGAATCCAACAGGTAAATGTTTCCATCATAATAATATCTAATCCTGCTTGTCTGTTCTTGATATTCTTCGTCAGAGGGTTCATTATCACTCCGATTTTTCTGATATTGTCCCATAAAGGTAGCCATCTCACTATTAGGTATTACACCTGATAAAAAAGGTACTAAGTTCGCGTATGCATAGGCAGCACTGAATCCTTCTATCTCGTATGCATCTATTTTATTTTCATTATTATTCTTTTCTACTGGCATAATCTAATCCCCTTTCTGCCTTACACATTACATGCATTGTAAATTCTTTTTAGGAGCTTCCATCTTATTTTCAAGCTCTTTCTGTTTCTTTTTATTATTTTCTTTTAATTCTTCCTTGTTCTTTACTTTATTGGACTTTTTGTTCATCTCATCTATAAGCCCTGCACCATTATTTTTATTTGCTAAATCTCTGTATCTCTTTAAATCCTCCTCTTTTTTTATGGAATCTGATATTTCCTTAAATGCGTCTAGCTTTTCATATTCAGCTGAAGCTTCATCAAATTTACCCTCATAGTCTTTCTGCGAAAGTGAGCCTGGTTGATTTTTTTCTTCAACTTCCATTTGTTTAAGCAATGTCAGCTTTGCATAATGCCTTATAAAACGTTCTTTTCTTTTTTCAAAATCCACTTGCTTGTGTCTTCGGTTTAAATCAGTTAATTCGCTTTTCCTCTTGTCGCTAATCCACTGATTAAATTCTTTCTGTTGCTCTGAGTATTCCTTTTGCCCAGGCTGCTTGTTCTGATTTGCCTTTTCCTTGACCTGCTTGTTTTCTTTTGCCTTAGAAACTTCTTTTTGCTTTTCCTTTTCTAATTCCTTTTGGGATTTTTTAGACTCCTCTTTCTCCTTTTCGTCAGCCTTCTTTTCTCCTACTTTTCTTATGTCATCCTTTTTCTTTTTACCAAATCCAAAAAACTTTGCAGCATATGAAAAGCTCTTCCATACAAATGATGCTCCTGATGCAATTAAAACAGGTACAGCAACTGTTGTAAAACCAAGTGTCCAACCTATAGCTCCACCAATAGCAAAGCCAACAGCTGGGACAAGACCTCTATCAAAAAATTTAGGCTTATTTTTGTCCCTCTCTCGCTTTTCTTCCCTTCTTATTCTATCTGCCTGTTTTTTTCTTTCCCTTGCTAACTTATCCTGAGCTCTTTTTAAGTCTCTTGCCTGCTTTTCCTGCTCCTTTAGAGCCTTTATCTCATTTTCTACCTCTTCCTTTGTCTGAGGCATAGGGGCACTTTCAATCGCCTCTGGATCTTCATTTAGTGCCTCAGGTTGTGACTCTACCTGCTGTGAATTCTCCTGTGGCTGCTCTTCAGCTGGCTGTTCTTCTTTATTTTCCTGGTTAACTTCTTTTTTATCCGCTCCTGCCTTCACATCTGGGGGAACATTTTCATTTGCATCTTTTTTCTCTTCTTTTTTCTCTTCTTTTTTCTCTTGCTCATTAGCTTGCTGTTCATTATTATTGTTCTGAGGAGCCTGTTGATTTTGTGCTTCCTGTGGAGGAATATTATTATCTTTTTTCTTTTCTTCCTCTTTTACTTCATTATTATTATTTGATGGCATATTTTATTCCTCCTGAATAATATTTTTGCTTTCCAAAAGGTTCATTATGAAAATTATTTCTGATGGTATTTATCATTCTATATAAACAACACCCAAACTCTTACTGTTTGGGTGCAGCATATCTTTTTATTTTTCCATTTGCATGCTTCTCGAACTGATTAATAGCATGGGCTATGGACAGTGATGTGAGAATAGCTCTACCGCAATAGGCTGTGAGCACCAGCAGTTTTTCACTATCCTCCACCTCTATTTCCTCTAGAATAAGTACTACAGGTCTGAAAAAAATATGTCGTATCAGCACACAGGCTCCCTCTTCTGCCGTTTCAAGCTTCAGCAGCCTGCCCATATCCTTCATCATTTCCTCGGCTTTAAAAATGCTTTGTGTCCCGTTTGAAAATTCTGATTCCATCAGATATGATTTCTGCTTGATACCAAATAAAAAGGTCTCGCCAGCTCCATCTCCCACGCCCCACAAAGTCACTCTAATATTAGGTCCTACTGCCAGCTTTTTGTCCTCTGTGAGCACCAGATTGTTCATCAGCACCTTTTTCACTTCACGTCTTCTCTCTTTGTAGTCTGCCATTGTTATCTCGCCTCTTCTATTTTTATTCTGCCGTCTGCGCCTGTATAAGCCCTTAGGAATATTTCTGTTTTCAGCGTCTCACTGTACAATCTAAGGTTCTTTTCCTCATTTTCCTTAAGCTGGTCCACCCTATAGTAGTAGCTGCCATTGTCGGCAACTCCCAGCACAATTGTAGGGTCTGACTCCTCCATGTCAGTGTTTGTAAGCTTCCAATCTCCAGCATTTGGCAAATAAATGTAATTGCCTGTGATGTAGTATGGAGTCTCTGTTTCACTTGCTCCGTGAGCCCCTTCAAAGCAGTCCTCGGTAACAGCAGCTATTTGGGTCTTTAATCCCCCTTCTTCCTCGCTTACTACCAAATCTATGTACACCTTTGCCACTGGAAATGCTACATCACCTACAGTCCTGTTTTTGGTGGCTACGATTGTGTCATAGCCCATCCTGTTTGGCTTCACATAAAATGTTACAGAGCTGGAATTTGCTTTTGAAGTATAGGTAACAACAGGATTTACCTCCACTGCATTTTCTTCTGTGTTTTCTGCCTCTGAGTTTTCTTCTGCATTTTCTGCAGTTTCTTCAGATGCTTCCTCAGTTTTGTCAGGGTAGGTTTCGATGTACTCCCAGGGCACATCAGAATTCTTTTTTCCATCCAGTGTTATCTTCAGTCCCCCAGTCTTTGTCGCCTTTACTGTTACGGCATACTCCTCTTCATAGTATTTTGTCTTTTTGCTTCCATCCAAAAGCAATAGAATTAGGATTGCAATCAGGGCAACTGCTGCAACTGCTATAAGGATTATCTTTCGTTTGTCTAGCTTTAGCTCCATTGGTTTCTCCCATTAGCAGCCAGGCTAAAAAGCCTGGTCTGCCTAATTATTTGTGCCTGTGTTTGTTGTGTCTGTTGTAGTACCTGTAGTATCTGTAGTACCTGTGGTATCTGTTGTTCCTGTAGCATCTGTTGTACCTGTGGTATCTGTAGTGCCTGTGGTTTCTGTAGTTTCTGTGCCTGTGGTATCTGTTGTTCCTGTGCCCGTGGTATCTGTTGTTCCTGTGCCCGTGGTATCTGTTGTTCCTGTGCCTGTGGTATCTGTTGTTCCTGCCGGGTTATCAGTTGTTGGAGTGGTATTTCCATTTGTATTGTTATTTGTGTTGTTAGGGGTAGGATTTCCATTATTCGTTATTGTGCTCTTTTTAATGGTCTCCTCCTGTGACTTCAACTGATCTACCACATTTGTCAACATGTCATAGTTCTTTGAGTAAACTGTCATTGTAATCACATCCTTTACGGATGGATTTGCAATGGATGTCACTTCGATAGTGTAGCTCTGTGGTGTGGCAGCTGAGTTGTCAGGTGCGTACAAGTAGAAGCCGGCAGCAGTCTGCTCCTTCACAAGTGAGCCAGTCACATCCGTCTCAGTGTTATTTACATTCCAGTTTACCTTTACTCCATAGCCTGTGCTGTCCCCCACCACTACGGATACATTTACTTTATCTCCAGAGTTGAGAGCCAAGCCTGCCTGGTGATTTACCACAGTCTGGGCAGTGTTGCCATTCACTGAATAGTAGGTGGTCATTGATATCTCTTTGATGTAGATTCTTCCACCGTTTGCCTGGGTGAATATGTAGTTCACCATACGGTTGAACATATTGTCACCTAAGCTCAGATTACCGCTCACTGAATTAATTGACCAGTTGGCTGTGCCACTATCGTCATAAGGCATTATGTCTATTGAAAGCAAATCCTTACATTCTGGCAAGAACAGCCTTACTCTGGTGTCTGTGCCTGTCTGGAAGGTTCTTTCTGCTCGCTGGATGTATTGCCTTACATCACCAATGCCCACACTTCTTGCTGCACCGTTGTAGTCGGTGTAGTTAAATATCATACGCACTGGTGCTGTAGTTCCACTTTCACCTGCCGCCATAGCTTCAGATGTGGTAAAGGTGATGTCCAATGGATTGATAGAATTTGCCTCTGTCATATTAGAGGCTGTAACTGCCTTTTCAATAATGGTATTAGTCACGGCATATGGCACCAGATTACCCTCTGATGAAATATCAGCTATGCTGTAGGCTCCCAGTCTGGTGAGGTCGTTTGTGACTATATCACCTGTCTGTTCATCAGTAGTTTTGCTGGTGAAGCTGCAATTTGTGATGACAGCTCCCTCTACTGTGGCTGATATTCCTCCAAAGCTGGCTATTCTATAGCCTGTTATTTCTGTTACATAAGGTATGTTAAATGGTACTTCCACCATCAAGCCTGGATAAATCTTGCTCACTCCTGCATCAGTAAAATATGCATAAGGTGAGTAGTATTCCACTGCTCCATTATCAAGTGACGAACGATACTTGAAGGATACCGCTATGTCATTTTCCTCTGCAAACAATGTGGATTCCACAGTGCTTAATCCAAGTGAAATATACATTCTCTGCTCTCTAGGCTCTGCCACAGCTATACTGGTGGTAGGCTTTGCGGTAACTCCTAATAGAGCTGATGACTCACTAAAATCTACCTGGTAGGTGTTCACCACCACGCCCTCACGTATCTGCTGCACCGTTGCATAATCAAAAATCATATTTGAATTCATGCACCGCAGAGTGAGGTTGTTTAGTGTAGCCATGCCAGATGCTCTCACACCTGATGCCATGAAGCATGCCTGTGGTGTGCCACTGAGCATTGGTGTCAACTGTCCGTTCACCTGCTGAGGTGATGTGAATGCTGATGCATACTGCACAGCAAAATCCACCTGATTGCCATCTACATTTCTGGCATTTTCAATAGGATATACATAAATGTTTAGTGTGTCTTCTGCGCTGTCAGGTATTCTGGTAACTGGAGATACCCATGAATCATCTTCTCCCCATACCAGCTCGTTTTCTGTGAAGCTCACGGTAAGGGTCTGGGTCTCACCTGCTGGCAAAAGCATGCTCACCTTTTCCTTCTCCGTGCTCATTCTACATATAGGCTGTGTAGTCAAATCCCTGTAGTATTCATTGTCCGCAGTCAGGCTTACAGTACCATCCCTAAGCACCTGGGAAATGGCAATATCTCCTATTACCCACTGTCCAGGCTTGTTGTTTCTGCTGGTAGCATAAAATGTAATGCTCTTTATCGACTTCAGGTTTGGAATAGATGGCAGGATAAACCTGTCTGTATGGTTTGGTCTAAGCATCCATTCAGGATCTGAAACAGTAGTCATATTTTTATAGTATGACAGCTGCTTATCACTGGCATCTCCTGGTGGGTCATATGTAATTGGAGTTTTGTTCATATACATAGCCATGCGTTCTATCATATCAAAGCTGATAGTCTGTGGCTGATTGTTGGTATCCACATAGGTCAGGTCGCATACCACTGAGCCTTGCACCTGTATATAATCCTGAATGTCCCAAGGCAGAGTCATAATTTCGCACAGCAGATTTACAACATGGCGTTGGTAAGACACATTGTATTTGCTGGCAAGGTCAGTCATCATTCTGCCTTCTCTACCCTTGATAGATGAATCCTCGGATTTATCGTGGTAGTCTATTCCTACCCATCCTACGGAATCTATGACGTACTGCATTGCCGAACCACCATTGGATTCTTCCGTAACAATAATCTGGTCTATATTCAATTTATCAAAAATTTCGCTGTCATCTGAAATGTCTTCAGGGATAATTCTGATGCCTGTAAGTGCGCCGTAATTCCTGTTTGACAGTATGGTAAATGTCTCTGCGTAGCCTGCTCTGAAGCCATCGGATGAAAGCTGCTGATTTGCCAGTACCACAGCGGAATTGCCGTTTTTAAACATCAGCTGGAAGTAGAACTGGTTGCTAGAGCCAGAATCTCCATTTTCCACTGACACATCACTGTCATCTGCCACTTTAACTGTCACATCATAAACCATTTTGCTATCCACAAAGCCCAGATTCATCTGAGTCTGCTCATAGGTCATAGAATAGCGCATAGATGAATAATCCAGTTCTTCACCGCCTGTGCTCTTTCCTGAGACCACATCCCAGCTGTGGGGTTCGTTACGGTCAAAATGCTTTTTAATCTCCAGTGGAAATGGTGGTATATCCGCTCTTTCCATGGTTCTAACCAGTCTAAATGGAGAGCTTTCCCCCTGGCTTTCTGTGGTCTGCAAATATGCCCTGATAGGACCTATGGTAGGCACATAGGAAACAGACATGCCTTGCATCTGCCAGTCGTCATCCTCTCCACCTATAGACAGCTCCACTCCCGAAATACCTGTGATGTGATCCAGTTCGATTGGAAATTCCAGTGTACCGTCAGCTTTTGTTCCGTAGGTGTATGCAAAGGTGCTTCTTTTTTCAGAGGTGGTAGGCCAATAGCCCATAAAATTCTGCACCAGCCTTTTTGAATCATATCGCTGGGTCTTCATGTCGTTTCCTGCTGCTGTGGAATAGGTCAGGCGCACAAAAATGCTGTTAGTGGTGGCTGCCTTTTCCATGGTATCG
>CAMNPQ010000041.1 GCA_946548305.1 uncultured Pseudobutyrivibrio sp. | reverse complement strand
ACAAAGAACATATTGCTAGGTAGCTCTTCAAGGGTCACATTATGTGTGCCGTCTGCATCTGCGTATTCTGCCACCACTTCCATTCGCTCCACTCTATTAGCTCCGCTTACGGAATTGAGCTTCATAAATATCTGCTTTCTTCTTGGAATGACTCCTATATTCCAGCCTGCATGACTGTCTGATGAAATAGGGTTCAGATACTCTTTTAACACTCGCTTCATTTCTTCCATAACAATGAAGCTGTCCTCTGTCATATCTCGTCTAATCCATGCATCCACAGATATTTTTACCTTTAGAGGCTCCACTACATACACATCATCCTCTGCAATAGTGAGCTCGCTATTATCTATCACATACCTTTTTATGGTAGGGGCAAGCCTTTGGAAGGTGAGTGAGTTCTTTTCAAAATCCTTCATCAGCACTATGATGTTCAGTCGATTCTCGCTCTTTCTAAGGAACTGGTCCACGCCACTTACTACGGACACATGCTCTATATTATTTGACATAGAGGATATGTCTCTGATGTAGTCTGCTGTGGATACAAGTCTTCCACTGTTGCTAAGAAGGTTTGCCCCATGTCTCAGTGCATTCTGGAAGCTTTCTATATTGTTGCCCCCTGATGCTGGAAGAGGATTTGAAATATCCCCAATATACTCCAGGTATTCCACAGACTGGTCGATTGCTCCCTCACCTACATTGCCCTTCTCACCATCGCAACTTCTCACATATACTGCAAATGCAGGGCCGTCCATATATGTAGGAATTTTGGTGTACAGACCGTCTCCAAAGAAGATGCGGTTTGTTACTCTGTTTAGTATGTAGTGCCTATCCTCTTTGGTGGAAAACTCCAGGGAATCCACCTCGTCCCATTTCACGTAGAAATTCTGAACTGCTCCTAAGATATCCACATCCGCCTTTACTTTTTCCGGGCTGTTTTTCATAAGAGCTTCCATCTGCTCTTTTGTAAGGACATTTCTTTCGTTTACCCACAAATCCACGTCCAGTATGTTATTTCCCTCTAATGGGAATGACATATTAGATGTTATCTCGTCCAGATAAAATACCTGCTCATCCTGGGAATCCACATTTAATACTTCCACAGCATTTATTTTGAATCGCTCCAGGATAGGAGCTATAACCTCCTGGCTTGTCTGCCTTGAGGCAACTATTCTAATCCAGTAGCCTTCCCTTCCCTCTAAGGTTCTTTTTACAATATCCTCTGGAGGAAGAAATCTGATGACACCATTTTGGGAAAGATTACGGGTTCCGTCCTCTATCTGAATCTGTTTAAATCCATCTCTTGCCAGATACTCTAAAGCAAATGGCTGGCAGGGTACTGAAGTGCCAGCTGACAATCCAACAAATATTCCTATTGGTCCATTTATAAGTGGTCTGTTCAGGCACAGATATAAGGCATCCTCGTTGTATGAGCTAGGGTGGAATAAATCCACGCTTTCTTCTATGCTCACCTCATTGGTAACATCCTTTACGCCTGTTCCGCTTATAAGCTGCACTTCCTTTGGCTTGTAGCTCTTGTCATTGTAGTCGTAGCTGCACCTTAGATTTTTAAATATCGGGTAATGATGCACTGATGGCACCATATAGCAGTTGTAGGACTGAATCAGTTGGATTCTAATGTAGTGACCCTGTCTGCCTGAAATATCCATTGGCTGCCAATCTATCGGGCATACAAAGTCAAACTTCATATGACCTTCATTGCCATTTGAAAACATTCTTATGTTGTAATCATCTATGTCCAGTCGTCTCCAGGAATTGCCATTGTAGTAGCACATGGTCACTTCGTCTGGATATACGTCTGGTCCTACATCATCATTTTGATTTTTGGGCTTTCTCTTGATTATCTTTAAGCTTTCGTCCAGCTCCTTCTGGCTGATTTTCACGTTGTTTGTGCCAAATAGCAAATCAAATTCTAATGTGATAAGTGATTCCTGCTTTATAAAATAGTTTTCTAAGTTTATGTAACACTCATTGTATAAATCAAGCTTGTCGGAAAATGGTGCAAAATTATCTTCCTTAAAGGATTCCTCTTCGTTTCCCACAAAGTCCATTCTTCTAGGTGAGCCTGTAGAGGAAATGTCTATTTTATCTACGCTGATGGTTTCAATAATAGGCTCATTGGAAAGAATTTTTAGCTGTGTCGGCTCTTTTAGTGCTGCTTCTATTTCCTCTGCCTCGTCCTCGTCCATATCAAATAAAGGTGCCTCTATACAGCTAAAGTCCTTTTGCAGGATTACACCTGTGGATGTAACCTGGTAGTCTGTCACTGGTAAAAAGCCATTTGGACCTTTAAACAAAAATGAAAACCTGCCATCACGCATCTTTGAAAGCAGCGATTCATTTCCAATCAAATCTATTCTTATGTCCTCGTTTTCTACGTCAAAGATGAAAGGATGGGAGATGATGACACTGTCCTCTCCCTTTGGTGTCATATTTGTAAAATCAAATAGTGGAAATGGATTAAATGAAAGCTCATCTGCCGCAGCACTTGCAAAATCGTAAACCTTTCCATCGCTTCTGCGAGTCAAAAATCCACCTGTGAATTTTGAGTTTGTCACATACAAAGGGGCATTTGTCTCAAAAATAATTCTATCCCCTGTTTCTGTGGAAAGTAGCTTTGTGTGATTTGGCACAAAGGTGCCTTCCATGGTATCAGCAATCAAATCCATAAAAACCACAGTTCCAGAAGGCTGGGCTGGCATCAGGGATATGCCAAGCAAATTGACAAGCTGAGCGTGATATTTAGGCAGAATATGATTAAAATGCTTCACATTTCGCATTGTCTGCTCGGCAAATAAAAGAGCAATTGTAGAGCCTATGTCGGGATTTTCAGTGTCAAAATGCCACTGAGGTACATAAGACCGCGCAAGCTCTTCAATACGCTTTTTTATATCCTCTTCTGTTCTGTTATCAAGATTGATTGAAAAAGAATCATTTGCCATAAACTATAATAACTCCTCTGTCACATCCTCTTCTGTGATTTCACTATTTATATAGAATGGGAAAACGAAATTGTCCATAAAATCGCTATCCACCAGGTAATAGTTAATGTTTATTATCAAAGCCCCCTCTTTTGAGTTGGCATCCACATCTATATCTAGATTTGATATTCTACTTTCCTGCTCCAAAATAGTATTCTTTAATTCTGAAGTGAAAATATTCAGCATGGTAAGAGAGGTATCCATAAAGGTGTAGCTCATCATCTTTGTACCAAAATTCGGGTTCATCAATCTCTCACCTACTGATGTCATAAGAATCAAATATAGGGATTCCCTCACGCTGTCCCTGCCTGATGAAACTACAAATCTACCTGTGGCAGGATCCACCTGAGGAGGGAATTTCATTGACTGACCTAAATTTGAAAACATATCCATATTGTAAACCTCCCATACCGTTCATTTAGCCTAGTGACACCATATTTCCTGCTACCTTTGTGGAGCCTGAGCTGCTTAGCTCTGCGCTGGAATTGCCCTCTATCTTTATCTTGGAACCGGTTATGCTCACACTTCTGTCTGATTTCATTTCATAGCCCTCTGATGCTTCCACCAAAAGTTTCTTTGATTTCAGTGTCACCTTTCCGCTGTCTCCGTTCATTATGAGGGATATATCATCTCCCACCTGTACAGTCAGGTTTTTCTTTGCTTTGATTGTCATTTTGCCGTTTTCTGTTTTCATGACAATCTGGTTTTCTTTATCCTTATCCGACAAAAACACTTCTTTTTTATCATTGTCCATATGAAACTCAAAGGCACCTGTGGCGGTCTTTATAGTGATGGAATCCTTTTCACCATCCCCCTTTTCGCTATCCATAAATTCTATGGTGCTGCCATGCTTGGTGGTTATCTTTTTGTATTTGTTGTCCTTGTCCATAGCCTTTGTGTAAAAGCCATCGTTGTCCTTTGGAACACAGCCGATGACGTAGGGCTTATCAATTATGCCATGGTCAAACACCAGCATTACCTGGTCCCCTACCTCTGGTAAAAAATAAGTTCCCCAGTCTTTTCCTGATGACATCTGCACCATCTTTGCCCATTTCAGTTCATTGGCATCCTTGTCTCGCATGGGAACACTGACGCATATTTTACCTGGATGGTCTTTGTCATAGTTTTTTACAACCAGACCCAAGACAACACCCCAAATGCGATTGTCACCTGTCTCTGTTTTAAGTATTTGTTTGTTTGCAATGTCGTCTATTACGTCATAAAGTCCCATATGCTTCTCCTATATTTAAGGTATGTTTGCTGCCTGTCCAACTATATCTGTCACATAACCATCTGATTTGTTTAGTCTGTGATGAATGCTGTAAATGTAGAATTTGTTTGTAACTGGAGCTCCCATATTTTCCAGTTTTATAAATGCTCCTGGAATAAAATCAGGGATTCCGATTGTTGTTCCCTTAAAGGTTCCATATCTGTATGAAATGGACTCCTTAAGAGACTTTACTCTGTTTGTGGCATCTGTGTCTGATTTTATAGTGGGGTCGATATAAATCTTTTCACTTCCCTTTATAAAGCCTGACGCCTTGCTGCCCAGGGATATTTTGTTATTTAGCTTTTCCTTTGCTGAAATCACTTTTCCAGAGCCATCATCCATGCCTCTGGCTTCAATAGTTTCAGCAAGCCCTGTTATGTCATACTCAACTTCGCAGTTGAAAAGTCCCTTGTTTGGATTAAGATTTATTTCTACTGATGTGTCGCATTTAGCCGGTCTGAAATATACATTTCCACCTACACAGAAAAATTCAAAGTTGAATTTTTTTGCTGCCTTTACCACGAATTCGTAATCAGATTCAGCCACCATTTCTATGTCTGGATTAGAATTATTTGGTACACCTGGGGGTGGAGTATCCGGGGTGTCACTTATGTATAGCTTTTCGATTATTCCTGCAGACTGCATTTTGCTGTAGGCTGTCTTTTCAAGGATTTCCTTTACAGCAGCAGAATACGACCTGGCTTTCAACTGCTTAGAGTAGCTTCCGGCCATCATGAGTCCTTTGATATCCATACCAGTCACAGTAATATGAGGTGCACCACCAGACTCATAGGCAAAGGTCACTTTTGTGATAACACCAGTAAAAACCTCTTTTACTTTTGTGGCATAGCCTAAATATATTTTCAGACATGCCCCTATCACTATTGCCTTTGACATACTTTCGTATTCAAACCTGGCTTGAAACCTGTCAAAAACATTGTATATATCAAAGGTCGCTATTGAAGCTTCAAAGCCTGCGGTGATTTCCACATCAATGTTATTAACAACGATAGGTTTTCCCGCAATGTCCTTGCCATCAATCTGAACAATGGCTTTCGGATCAGTGAAGCCTTCATAATCCTTATATAAATCGCCATACTTAAGTTTGTCCATTTACGCTCCCCATTTATTTCAAATTAAGCAAATTGTTAAAGCTTTGCATGGAACCACCAAGCTTTAGCTCTTGACTGCCCTTACCAAAGAAATTGTTATAAGCATCATTCCAATAATTTTGAGATTGCTGAGCAACGCTTTGCTTGTTCTCGTCCTTTGTAATCTTTGATGATTGACGGATACTCATGGATAGCTTTGCTCTGATAGGCTTTCCATCAGCATCAAACATAACATAATCTGCTGTCACCTCTTCTAAGACTCCAAAAAACTGCAGTTCACCCCAGGCAAAGGTGATGTATTGTGTCTCCACATCATTGCATAGTGAACAAATACCATCCACTATTGGTGCTATGTTGTAGTAATCTCTTCCCTTTATCAGATTTGCAATGCCAGAGGTTATGGTTGACAGAGATAAGCCTGTGGTTGCGCTAAGGCAAATAGCTGAGTCCACATATACCTCAAAACGTAAAGTGGTCTGAGCATCTACATTGTACTGAGCAATGTGTGAGCCAATGTCCCCAGTAACCGACTGCTGCTGTTGGAAAGAACCATTCATGGCTGTGTATCGCAATGTTCTAGGATTAAATTCCACCTCCAACCAGTAATAACTAGCTGCAGTGCTAAGTACCAAGGCATCCTGAGTAACAGAGCTGATAACTCCATTGGCTAATCCTAATGCTTGTCTTTCCAAAAAGTGCTTAGTAGTGTCTGCAAGCTTTTGAGTCTTTGCCGCAGCAGTAGTGGCAAGCGATGAGGCTTCCACACCATCTATAAAAGTAGTTTCCTTTAGAGGAAATCCTATTAGTGCTCTATTAAAACCACCAAAAAATCCCATACCATACCTCGTTTCCTACATTAGAATGGGAGATTTATAAAGTTACCTGCATTGGCACCTTCTCCCCATTTTGCAAGACTGTTTTTATCTCCATCTTTGAATGCATTGTATTTTGTAATCCATTGATTTCTGAAGCCAGCTGGAATACTGCGTTCCACTGTAAGAATCTGTAAATTTATTTCTGCTCTACAAGGTGTTCCATCACGATGAAACATGGTGTAGGTTGCCTGTGCTGAAATCAATGAGCCCACATAAGACATCTTTGAGCCCCAGTAAAATCCCACGGTTCTGGTGGAATTATTTCTAAGAAGAGAAAGAATGGCTTCTGTCTCCTCCCTGACTTTGCATTTCGAACCTGAGAACAAATCCAAAACGTTCTGAGCCAGATTTGAAGTATTCAAAAGATTCACTGAGTCTGAAGCAAATGCATTGGTATTTTCTTCTTCGTCGATAATGATTGGTATTGATACAGTTATACGAGGTGGAACCTCCTGGTATCCGTAGTTGTCTGTCTGACCTTCCTTTTTCTTTTCAGCAGTCAAATCAGAAATCAAAGCCATCTTACTACCTACGGCATTTACCTGAATACGATTAGGATTAAACTGCACCCTTACTCTTTTTACAGCTACATTGTCGGCTGCATCGTCAGCCTTGTCTACGGCATCCTGAGGAAATAATGCACTAAGCATTGCTGCCAATGAATTTGCATACGCAGCAACAACAGCCAGCTTCTCCATAATTGCAGAGGTATCGATCAGGTCTGGCACCTCAATCAATGGCTTTTTAGAGTCCAGCTTATTTGCTTCCTCGGTCTTAATTGGTCTGGACATACCTGTATCAAACACTACCAAATATGCATGTTCAATATTTCCTACTGCAGAACCAGCAGCATTTCCTAATAAATCCGTAAATGCGTTACCCATACTTAATATCCTCTACGCTTTCTTTCAGTGTCTAGCTTTTTTTCCAGTCTCCTGAAAACCTGATTGGAAATGGAATCTACCTGACCTTTTATATTGTCATGCACCATTTCCATCACATTGTTTTGAATGTTTCTGACCATCTCATTGCTGTTAAACTCATTTACAACCTCTGTACGGTTAGTTTCTACTGTATTAACATTCTGTGTTACTTCTACCAGTCTGTTTTCTATATAGTTGCGTTGCTTTCTCAGCTCCTCTAAAACATCCTCAGATATAGTCTGCTCTTCACTTTTGTGAACCAGTTCTAGCTGTTTGTGTTCAACCTGTACATTTTTTGCAACCTGATTGGAAATTTTCCTGTTCTTTCGGTTTATTTTGTGTACACTCTCGGACAGCTCTGTCAGATTATCTTCGGTGTAGTGTCTTTCCTGCCTCAGCTTTTCTACAACATCCTCGGACAGAGTTTGTTCATCGCTCCTATGAATCATTTCAAGCTGTCTGTTTTCTTCCTGAACGTCTCTTGTGCGCTGATTAGTAACATTTCTGTTTTCACGGCTTATTTCATTTACATTTTCTGTAAGCTCAGTTAGATTGTTTACATTGTAGTTTCTTTGCTGTCTCAGTTCTTCTAACACATCCTCAGACAGAGTTTGTTCATCGCTCCTATGAATCATTTCAAGCTGTCTGTTTTCTTCCTGAACGTCTCTTGTGCGCTGATTAGTAACATTTCTGTTTTCACGGCTTATTTCATTTACATTTTCTGTAAGCTCAGTTAGATTGTTTACATTGTAGTTTCTTTGCTGTCTCAGCTCTTCTAACACATCCTCAGACAGGGTCTGTTCCTCAGTCCTGTGAACCATTTCAAGTAGTCTGTTTTCTTCCTGTACATCTTTAGTGCGCTGATTAATTACATTTCTATTTTCTCTGTTTATTTCATTTATATTCTCTGACAGTTCTATTAGATTGTTTACGTTGTAGTTTCTTTGCTGTCTTAGTGTATCAACCACATTTTCATTAGTAAGATGCTCTTCTGTTCTATGGACAAGCTCATTATCCTGCCTTTGTACTTCGCTTTCTATGGTGGTCTGTTCTATCTGCCTTTGATTCTCTCTTAGCTGTCTGATACGCTCCTGCTGTCTTGAAATGCTTTCGATTTCCGAAATGTCTCCAGGTCTGCCATTTTCTGCCAGCTGCACAAAAAGCTCTCTTGTAAATGGATCTGCCACCTGGTTTACTATTACATTTCTTATCTGCTCATACACATCGTTTTGTATATTGTTGGCAGGGATATTTGAAATGACCTCTTGGGTAAGCTCAGGATGCTCCAGTAATATCTGGCTTGTGTTATATATATTTTTTCTATCAGGCACAGGATTTGTCACTTGATTTTTCAAAACAATTTCCTGTTCTAACGCTCTGATTTCTTCTAATTTTTGCTGATTTCTTATGTTTATTTCAGTTAAAGCTTCCTGCTGCAGGTTTTCCACATATTCAGGATTATATACAAGCTCGCTCGCCTCTCTTGTCACATTCTCCTGAATCAATCTGCTGTAATCATTTTCTTCGATGATGTGGAAGGTTTTTAAGCTTCTATCATTGAAAAATCTGTTTAAGGTGTTTTCCGCAGATTGGTTATATGCATTACTCAGCTGATACCACTGCTCATCCCTTATATATTTGTCCCCAGCTCTCAGGCTCATTACATTTTCAATAAGGTTCATGATGATTGAAGCATTTACTGATGAGAGAATATCTCCATTTTCAGTCACATTTTCTATCTCATCCCCACTATTTATCTGCTCCCATCTGTGTACCAGATAGTTTCTGGTGTCACCCTCAAAGGTATGAAATATTGAGTTGAGTGTCAGTTCTCTTGATTCATGCTTCTGCTCTGCCAGATGAAACTCTGCCTGCCTGATTACAGCTGGCATATCTGGGTTTGCCCTAAGAAGCTGCGTTACCTCCTTGTATATCTCATTGCTGTGGAGTCTATCAAATATCTTTTCGTATAATTCCTTTTCCTTGCGGCTTTCCAATACCTCTTTTTTGCTATTTTTTCTCTTCTTTGGTATGCGCTTATTTTCAACTATAATGCGCTCCATCATCTTTTGGAAAGCTATTGGATTATTCTCATTAATCCTTATATAATTGATGGTTTCATCCATCTGCTCTTTTATTTCTTGAAACTGCCTGATAAAATTGGTGGTGTTTTCTATACCCAGCTGTCTTAGAACATTTTCTACATATACCTTGTCCTGATAGGTGAAATGATGGCTATCGCTATAATAAAGGCGATTAATCATTTCGTTTAACATTTCCACCTTGATATTCTTTGTGGAATGGATATTGGTGTTGTTAGTAAGTGTGGTCATGCCAAAATCTTCTAAAAACACCTCTGGTGGCTCAGATACTAAATGGATTAGTTCTTCCTTTTCCATTCGCACATTTATATTTCCATAATTGGTGCGAATCCTTTCAGAAAAGCCACTATAGAAAGGTGTCAAGGGTTTCAATTTTCTCATTGATTCAGACGGTTTTATTTTTAGCATTATCTTTACCTACTTTATTCTGTTTGTTTATTCCAAAGGCACTGTCTGTAGTAGGCCACTTCCTACCATTGCTTTTTTTGTCTTCAGCAGTCTTTTTTGCACTATCAGCATAGCTTTTCAATATCTCTTTGCCATAATAGCTTTTATCATCCGGGTAGATTCGCTTGTTAGCGTTAGGGGATGTTCCCATTTCCCCATCCAGATAAGTGATGGAATCGGCACTCTTGTCCCCACTGAAATCTCCGTAGCCAGTCTTATAATTTCTGGCATTTTCCAGCTCTTTTTCCTTTGTACCTACTTCTCCTGTCAGATAATTAAATGTGCTATGAGCCCTCTTAGGATTAACCTCTCCTGTGTATTTATCGCCTTCTTTAATAAATGCTGCTGCATTTTTATTAGTTTTATTTGTTTCAAGCATTGCCTCAAAAGCAGCATCACCCTTTTGTCTACCATATTCTTCCTTTTTCAGGGTATCTTCAGTGATAGTCTGACCTATGGCAAAATTCTTGGAGTAATTGTTTTTCTCGGCAGCTATAGTCTCCGGGATATCAATAACAGCCACCTGCCTGTAGGCAATCTTTATTACCTCAGTAAGGAGTGCTCCCCTTTCAGCATCTAGTGTGCCATATTCTTTGCCGATAACCGTGCAGCCTGAAAAAGCAAAGGTACGTCTTGAATACCCCCAAAATTCTCCTTGGAATGGAGATACCATAAGCAGTAATGGCAGCATAAGCTCTGTACCGTTTTGCAGTGGGTCGTAATACTGGTCTGTGGCAGCATAACGCTCTACCTCAAAAACAAAGGGCTGTGAAATGGGCTTACGTCTCATGTGTACGTAGTCATTCAAACCGCCTTCTTGTATGTATTCGTACTCGAAGTTTTTCTGAAAGGCTCTGACACTTTTTACTGGAACGTCAAATGCCATTTCCACTCTCAACATGAAGTTAAAGCCAGGTACTGGACTAAAGCCAGTGTTAAGGTTTACAACACTCATACTTTATACCTACTAAAATCATCTTGACCTTGATGGTCTCATTTCTAAGATACTTTTTTCCTTTGGTTTATCTGAGGGTCTTAAAGACTGGTTGATAGCTGATATCTCTTTGCACCAGCGACGTCTCTGATTATGCTCAAGAGAGAGAACGTCATCACTACCCCAATGGAAATAATATGAAATAAATGACATCTCCTCATACATTTCCTTTTCGGGATAGAGCTTTAGCCCTCTTCTGTAAAATTTATAGGTACCTGAAATACCTTTCCACAATCAGGACATACACACTGAACCTTTGGTGGCTCGATATCGTTTATACGTTGGTACATATCCTGCAAAAATGCCAAATCAGCTGTAAATAATCGCTCTATTAATGTGCCGTTTACAGCAGGCATACCCTCTATTTCTGTGACAACCTCTGCAAGAAGAGCTATTGTCAGATAAGATGGGTTTGATAAAACTCTTGGGTCTCTTGTGGCACTAATCTCGTCTCTTGCAGTGGCAAGTCTCATTTTTCCCCTCTTATGGACGCCACCTTCGCCATCTACATAGCCTCTGGGTAATTCAAATTCAAATACTGTTTCCATAAATCCTCCTTAAGTTTTTGTGTAATTAGTAATATTGGTCTATGCATTTACGAAAGCCCTTATCCCAAGTTTCCCCAGGATAAGAGCAATCGTAACTACACATTAGTTAGGAATAATTAACTCTTCGTATGCTATTTCCACTGATTCAATAGCAACCTCTGACTGAGATGCATTTAAATCTGGAGCTGTGTATTTTGTAACCCAAGCGTTTACTAATACCCAAACCTTTGTGCCTTCAATATCGTTTTTAACGGTTGTAGGTGCACCCTGGTTGATATCAATAAGCTCAATCTGTACACGAGTACGAGGAATAGCTCCTCTAGTTTCAGATACACACTCACGTGCCCAGTTCTTAAATGCATTGTCTGCTGTGTAACCAAATTTGAGTGTTACATTGCCATGCTTTACAAGTCCTGGGATTTTCTGTGGTGCAAGTGAGTTAGAGTTGCCCTGTCTAAACTCAATTACATCAACAGTTCCTTCAATTCCTGTTACTTCTGAAAAAGCAGCCTTTCCACTGACGCTATCCACAGTAACCAGGAAATTCATTTTAGTTAATGGATAAAAATTATCCCCATCTGCATATGCTGTTAAAGCTCCGTTTGCATTATCTGCCATAATTACTTCTCCTTATCTACTGTGATTTACTCTCCTCCAGCTTCTGCTGTAAACTGAGAAATTCTAAAGATTACAAACTCTGCTGGCTTTGTAGGTGCAATACCAATGTTACAAATCAAACGACCACTATCAATATCGTCTCTAGACATTGTATTTGTTCCAATCTCTACGAAGAATGCCTCTGATGCAGAATCACCTGCCAGCATTCCTGCTCTCCAGAGATTATCAAGGAACGATGAAACTGTAATTGATACTCTGCTCCAAAGCAATGAATCGTTTGGCTCAAATACAACCCAGTTTGTAGATGCCTTGATACTTTCCTCAACGAAGATAAATAATCTTCTAACGTTGATGTATCTGAAGCTCGATGATGAGCTGGCTGTGCGAGCACCCCAAATTTTGATTCCCTGTCCTGGAAGGGCTCTGATGAGGTTTACTCCCTCTGGATTGAGGATATCCTGTTCAGCCTTTGTATAGTTAATCTCTAGACCTGCACAAGCTACTGTCTCGTTAGCTGGGGCCTTGTGAACACCACGGCTGATATCAGTTCTTGAATATACACCAAGCACTGCACCTGATGGTGGAATGAAGCTTGATTTATTAGCACTTCTATCAAATACCTGTATCCATGGATGGTACATAGCTGCATATGTGCTGTCGATAAAGCCTCTGTATTCAATCAAATCCTTTGGCTTAGAAAGCTTCTCTGGCATATCAAGTACTGCAAATCTGCTTCCAAGATTCTCACAGTGAGCAACAAGTGCTACCTGAACCTCTGGGATTGTTACACCAGGAACTGCCATCATGCTGACGATTGAGTTCTCTAAGAAGCTCTGGATACCAGTACGCTGTCCTGGTCCCTTGTCAAGACCGATAAATGTGCCAGCATTTACTTTGGAAATACTTCCATCGCTACCACCTTCCAAAGTAAAGGAAACGCTTGTAGCACCCTCTTCAAACATTTCTGCAAGTGGGTTAATCTCCTTTGGCGCACCGCTTACTTCAATGGTTGCCAGCTCTGAACGCTCTGTGCGTCCTACTACATAATCCTGAGAGCCTTCGTTGAAGTTGATTCCAGGATAATTTTCAATCTGATCCATATATCTGATAGTCATATCAGTCTCAACCAGATATGCCACCTTCTTTGGAATCAATTCTGTATCAACCACATCCTGCTCAAATGGATTTGCTAATGTAACTTCTCTGTCGAATACACCTGTTATTGTATTAAATTCGTTTTCGAAGCTAATAATGTCGCCTTCACGGATGCCCTCAGCATTCTTTACTCTATATGTAGTATCTGCAATTTTTTCCATAAACTGGATTTTACGTTTTGTATTCTGTGTGAAGGATACTACAATCTTGTCGCCCCATTTACCTGGGTTCACAGCCTTTGCTGTGATGAAGCCCAGCTTTTTAGAAGCTGGCTTTGCATCATCTGGAGCTACTCTTTGTACGTAGCATCTTGTGCCGCCATTTGTAAAGAACTGCTCTACAGAATGTGCAAGGAATCTGTATTCCCCATGTGTAAATTCGCTTAAGAATCCACCATAAATTCTGAGGAAAGAATTAAAACTGGTAACTAATTCCGGAGCCCCCGCAATAGGTCCTTTTTCTGCCATTCCTACGAAACCAGCTGTGCTTGTTCCAACGCCTTCTATGGCTCTAGGACCATTATCAATTTCTTCAACATATACTCCGGGTGATAGATATTCCGCCATATAATCACTCCTTCTCTAAAAATTGTTAATTAGTAATAACCTTTGTCTGTCCGCTATTTGCAATTGAAATAGTTCCAGCATAAGCGCACATAATGCAATCTCCCTGACAAACTAAGGCTTTGCCCCCTGATCTGATTTTCTGACCACCAGCCACCCAAGGTCCTGGTATAACCGGTAAACAGGGCTGAGGCTGAAGTATTCCAAGAGCCGCTGCTGTTGCCGCTGCCACCATTGGGTTTGCCAGGCTTGTACACAAACCAAAGGGTTGAATGCTCATCAGTGGTGCATTGTCCATCATTGTAGCAGCAGGTTTTCCATCTACTTGTACCGTTGGATTAGCCAGAGCTGTAAACGTGGACGGCATTGCTCCGAAAGTACACGTCAGGATTCCACCACTTACCAAAACTGGACCACTCATTCATCTCTCCTTTCCAATTGTAATTCGCGGGCATTTGTAAAATCTAATACCTGATACCGTCTCTTACCATCAACGTGGTAACACAGAATCACACTTTTGTCTTCTGTGGTTGAAGCTCTTACCCTAAGAAGGTATTTTCCATTCTCATCAACCCTGCCGTGTACTACTCTGGCTATCGGGTTTGAGATTTCAAATTCCTCGTCAAGTAAATCGCTTAGCATCAGCTTTGTTTGTACCCTTAGTTCTAAAGCCTTTACTGCTTCGAAGCTTTCCCTGTCGGTATGAATCAGACCGTAGTCCTTTCCTGCAAGCTCCAATCTGTGAGGATTTAGAACATTTACCATTTTCCTTGCCCTATCATATGAATGATAGGAAAATGGTGCTGATGATGGTACCACTGCCGTGATATCTGTTATTCCCGGCAGTTCCCCTTCTATACTCCACAAACTATTAAAGGTATTGTCAGTAACCTTTGGTATCAAAAGCACTAATTGTATGGGTCGCAGCTCGTCTAGGTTTTCATATTTCACATCCACAACTGTAGGCTCATATCCATAGACTTCCACCTTTATTTGGCGATTGAGCCGTGGGGTGTTTATGAGAATATAATTGCCATTTGCCTTTTTTACCATGGGAAACAATTTCCCATCTACGTAAAAATTTACTCTGGCGTCGGTGATTCCTTGTCCTGTGGTAGTGTCTACCAGTTCAAGACATAAATCCATGCGATGTACAATAGAAATAAGTGCCATATGATTACCTCCTTTCTTTAATAGTTTGATAAAGGGCTAACCCTCTTTATTTTTTCTTCATATCAACGTTAAATGCTGCCTCTACTACCTCAGGTGTAGTTATAACATCCTCAGATGATAAGAATACTGGTCCGGCTTTGAAAAATAAGCTAAGGTTATAAGGCTTATGAAGTGCCGACCAAACTCTGTGTTTTTCTTCTAAGTTTATTTTTGCCTGAGAAAATACTATAGGTGGTTCTGGTGTCTCCAGCCAGGGCTGAAGCTGAACTGGTAGTACGGAATCATTGTCATTTAGTATTTGAACTACCTTTCCTAGTATTTTTTGAACGTCCAAATCCTTAAGTCCCATTTGGGAGCCACCATTTACAAAGATGCAATAGTAAAGTGTGTATGGTCTAGGTGGTCTTGTGAGTCTCACGCGGCCTTTTCTGATATTTGGTCCAAGTGCTACATCCTGCATCTCCACTATGTCGTACAGATAAACCCCCACTAGGTAGTCAACATCCTGTGATGCTGGGGATGATACCTGTATGTTGTTCGCTGAAGGAATTGGTTCCGGACACATCTTTTCTCTAAGCAGTGTTACCATGTGGTCGCTGCAATTGGAAATAATTGAATAATCTGACATAAAACCTCTCCTAACTGTTATAGCAACTGTACTAACATTTCCATTATCTGGCTTGCCCATTCTTCAATCTGATCTGTAACAACTATTCCATATTCAGTATCAGGTACGTAGTAAGCAACGCAGTTGAATATCTCATCTGATGAATCCTCATCCAGATAAACTGTCTTTCTAAATGTTAGTGGAGTCTTTAGCTCTTTTATTTCTCCGCCTGCATCCTCATATGTATCCTCGTATGCCACAAATGAATAGTACTCACCTCTGTCTGAAAGAGTAGCTCTTGTCTCACTTGCATTGAATACATATCTGTAGCTTGTAACAGCAGCTATATGTTCCAAATCCAAATACTCTGGTGTAATTTCTGTAGGCTGTACATAAACATATGGATTTTCTTCTGCTACCACCTCTGCCAGCTTGCCTAAGCCATAGTTGGTAACAAATTCATTATTGTAGGTTGCTCCAAAGTCTGTGGTAGCTTTTATCAAAGCAACCTTTTGTCCATCGGATAAGCTGCCAAAGTCAGCTCCGAATAAACTGTTCAAAAGATTTGCCAAATCGTCAGCCGTTATCTTTCCACTGAAATTATCCTGTCCGTCTGCTATAGCATCACCTACGGCATCCAAAAGTCCCTGGACATCTTCATCTGACATTTCGGTGCTTCCCGCGATACGGCTTTTAGCTTCGTTTAATGCTTTACTTACCTGCTCTGGTCTCATAGCACTCATTGCAGATAAAGCATTAATATCATTTAATACCTGGCTTGAATTTCCCTCACCAAGTGCATTTGCCAGGTTGTTCATCAAATCAGAAACTGTGGTATCTCTTCCCCCTGAACCACTTCCAGAGCCAGAGCCACCTCCTGTACCTGTGCCAGAGCCGCCTCCAGTGCCACTGCCAGAACCATCTCCTATGCCTCCAGTTCCACTGCCAGAACCATCTCCTGCACCGTCTCCAGAGCCACCT
>CAMNPQ010000040.1 GCA_946548305.1 uncultured Pseudobutyrivibrio sp. | reverse complement strand
CCACAATCCTGAACCTAGAACGATATCATTCATTGCTATCATTTCCTGTAGCATTTTCTCATAGTCATCCCATGAGGTATAGGTGTATGAGTTTGCCACACTCACTGCAATAGATTCAGCAAGAGTTTCAACATCTTGCAAATATCCGCTAACCTCGGAGCTGTTTGCTCTAAGCTCTGCCTCCATAGACTGCTGGGTCTTTTCATCTAGCAGCTTCTCACTTGAGGTTGCAGAAATAAACGTCAATAGCACCTGTGCCAAAATCAGTACTGGCAGTATCAGTACCAGCATTTTGGTTCCAATTTTCTTAAAATTCATAGTCGCCCTCCATACTGTGGTCATATTTCTGAAGATATTTTATTCTATATCTGTGAAAAAATGTTGAAAAAACTACACGTATAATATGAACAAAGTATGTACTAGCAAAAAATCTCTCGTTACGGCTACAGGCAATGCATGGCATATAAAAATCCCCCGTAGGCAACAAGCTTTATGCCACACAAAAAATCTCTCGTTACGGCTACAAGCATTATGATTTCTACGTCGAGCCGAAGAAGGCTCTCCTTTAGAAATATAATAGCTTGTTGCCTACGAGAGATTTTAAATACATCATCGCCGTAACGGGGGATTTCTTGAGTGATTAGTATATAAGTCGTTACGATTCGGCTTGCTTTAGGAATATGTTTTCAATTGCGTTAATGATTTTGGTCTGCATAGGTGGCTTTACGAAGTAGCCAGCAGGTTTTAAATCAAGCACTGCATCAACATGCTCCTTGTCTGCTATACCTGTTAAAAATATTACCGGTACTTCCTTGTAGTCTTCCTCTGAACGAATCATTTCCAGTGTCTGTCTGCCATCTACAACAGGCATTTCGTAGTCTAGAATAATGAGGTCTGGCTTGTCCATTCCCATTACCTTCATGCACTGGGCAGCGGAAGTGGCAAGTGTCACTCTGTACTTGTCCTGTAGCATATTTCTCATGTTTCTAAGCAAAACAGGGTTGTCGTCAACCACAATAATATGACGTTTTTCTGTTTCAACCACAGCATTTAAAATGGCATCCGCATTCATATTAAATGCCTTGCAGATTTCTTTTATGATAACCTCTTTAGATGGCTGTGGTATGTGCTTGCACTGTCCAGAATAATAGTAGGAAATAAACATCTGCTTTTTTATTTCCTTGCCCATGGTGATAACTGGAAGTTCTTCATTATACTCTTGAATTGCTTCAAAAATTTCTGCATGGTCAGGTTCAAAGCTGTCAATATCCATCAAAACCAAATCAGGTGTGTATAGCTTCAGCAAGCTTCTAACAATTTTGGCACTGTTTGTGCATAACTGTGTGTGAAAATGCTGAGCGAGAAATGAATTGACATCTGACGTTGAATCTGCACTAAAATCGCCAACAATAAGTATCTTTCGCATTTTTCTCTCCTTAACTTTGCAAATCATTAATATCCGCTAGAGCTTCATCCTCTTCTAAATTGATAATGTGTAGATTTAAATGCTCTAGTTTGGCTTGTGTATCTTCATCATATGAAAAAGACATAATCTGCTTCATATTGTTGTCTGCAGCCTCTGAATCATGCGTCATAATTGCCATTTTTAACATTTCCAACAATCCAAACAAATCGTCCAAATCTTCCATCTTTGGCTTTTCTACATCAGATGAAAGAACAGACAGTCTCGCTTTCATAACATCAAGCTCTTCTAGTAATATAGGTGTCAGTACACGCAGCCTCTCAATATTCCCATCTCTTGCGGCATATTCACAAAGCTTAGCCAATCCGCCAAGTGCTGTGGCTCCAATAGTATTGGACATGCTTTTGATACTGTGTACCTTTATTCGATAATCCTCTAAAATAGATTCATCTAACTCATTATAATACCTTAGAACTTCTTCTCTTTCAAATCCTATTGATTCATAAAAATCTATAGCGGTCTGATATACCATATTTGTATCAGGGAAATGAAGCAGGGCATAATCCCAATCAATGCCCTCGATATCAGGCAGTTCTATCTTTTTAACCCTGTTTTTTCTGGCTTCATCCTTGGCATCTGGCTCATGATATTCTAACAGGCTTTCAGGAAGAAAATCTCTTATCATTTTTTCCAGCTGAGCTGGAACTATTGGCTTGGATAAAAATCCATGGAAGCCGATAGTCATGTATCTGTCCTTGGCACCAGCAATGGCATTTGCCGTAAGAGCAATGACTGGTGTGCCCAGACATTTATTTCCCTCTAAGGTGCGCATTGCCTTGAAGGTTTCCACACCATCCATGCCAGGCATCATGTGGTCAAGGAAAATCATGTCAAAATGCTGAGTTTTTATCAGCTGTAAGCACTCTGCGCCACTTGCAGCCTCTGTGATTTTTACCTTTGAATCCTTTAGCAAAGCCACAAACACTTTGCGGTTCATAGTGTTATCGTCCACCACCAGAAATCTTGCATTTGGAGCCTCAAAGCTGGTGCTGTATTCATAATTTGAAGAAAGCTGCTTTAGCTTCTGCTCAAAATCTCCGATAGGTGTTTCATCAATGATTTCCTGGGCTATTGTAAATGAAAAAGTAGAGCCCTCGCCATAGACACTTTCCACATTCAGAGTGCTTCCCATCATCTTTAAAAGATTTTGGGTGATTGTCATTCCCAGACCAGCTCCCTCAATATTTCTGTTGCGATTTACCTCAAGACGCTCAAAGGACTCAAACATCCTTTTTATGTCTTCCTGCTTTATTCCTATTCCAGTGTCTTTTACAGCAAAGGTCAAATCCACATAGTTTCCGTAGTTTTTTGAGGCAGATGCTGATATGTCTATGTGTCCCTCAGCTGTGTATTTCACAGCGTTTGTAATGATATTTGTAAGAACCTGCTTTATTCGAATATCATCTCCTAGCATATTGCTTGGGATATCCCCTGCTATGCTAAGTCTAATCTCTAAATTTTTTTCTTTTGCCCTGAGCATGACATTGTTTAACACATCATGCATCAAACTCATGAAGGCGTATTCCCCATTCACTATCCCCATCTTGCCTGATTCGATTTTTGTGATATCCAAAATATCATTGATAAGAGACAGCAAATTCTGAGAGGCAGTCTTTATATCTAAAGCATACTCCTCTACCACCTTTTCGGAGGTTTCCCTTAAAATCATTTCATCCATTCCCATAATTGTGTTTATAGGAGTCCTGATTTCATGGGACATATTTGCAAGGAAATTACTTTTTGCCTCTGTTGCAGTCTGAGCCTGCTTTTCAGCCTTTTTAGCCTCAAGAGTTTTTTCCAGCAGATCATCATTGTTGATGGATGCCTGCTTGTAGAGTCTGTCGTATATATTCTTTTGAAATTTTACAATAGCACCGATGGCTAAAGCACTTATGAGCAGTGACTGCACCACATCAAAAAACACACTTTTATTTGAGTCCAGGCTAATTACATACTCAGGATGATAATAGGAAATAACATAGCAACCTATAATAATAGCCACGTCAGTTAAAAGCATAAACAGAAAATCCATGCCATCTAAAAGCATGAATATAAAAATAATAGCCAGGGAAAACCAGCAGACCATTCCGCTATTAATGCCTCCTGTCAAGAAAAACATAACAGGAAACAGCCCTATTCCCACAACAAAACACACAGCTATAGTACTGTTTTTTAGCTGATTTCTATAGTTTGCCATGTAAATGCATATCACGTTAATCACCATTGATATTGCTATTACAATGGTAAGGATACCAGATGAACTGGTAGCCATATTAAAGGGGATAGCAACTAATCCACCTATAAACCCAACAATGGTAATGATATTAAATAAAACCAAATCCGTAGGTAAATCAGGACTAAAAAATTTTTTTTGTATCTTATTTATGAATTCCAAAGCTTCTCTCCATATTTCAAAGTAAATATTTTACACATAAGCGCAAAATCGCCTAAGATAAATATATAATAATTATTAAACTACCACAATATGAAGTCTTTGAACATTTAATGAATTTTTGGTGATGACTGCTTAAGCTTAAGCTAAATGTTTTCTATCTGCCAGTCTATTGGCGCAAGTCCCTTTTCCTGTAAAAATTTGTTTGTGGTGCTAAAGTGCTTGCACCCGAAAAAGCCCCTATAGGCAGACAATGGGGATGGATGAGGTGCTTTTAGTATCAGATGGTTGGGATTATTTAGCTTTGCACATTTTTTTGCAGCTGGCGAGCCCCACAGCAAAAATACTATGGGTCTGTCCTGTTTGTTTAGGATATCTATCACAGCATCTGTAAACTGCTCCCAGCCTATACCAGCATGGCTTGCCGCCTGATGTGCCCTGACTGTCAACACATTATTCAGCATCAGCACTCCTTGCCTTGCCCATTTTTCCAGATATCCATTGTTTGGAATATATAGTCCCAAATCGTCCTGCAATTCTTTGTAAATATTCACAAGAGATGGTGGAGTTTTTACCCCTGGCTTCACAGAAAAGCAAAGCCCATGAGCCTGCCCTGGCTCGTGGTATGGATCTTGCCCGATAATAACTACCTTCACAGAATTTAATGGAGTAAAATCAAAGACATTAAAAATATCATCTGCTGGTGGGTAGATGACATGCTCTTTGTATTCCTTTTTTACATTTTCATAAAGACTTTTATAATATGGCTTTTTAAATTCCGGTTTCAAAGGTTCCAGCCAATCGTTTGATATTGCAGACATAATCTCTCCTAGATAGATTTTTTTCTTTTATTCTATACTATTTCCCCAAAATGAAAAAGCCATCACATAAAAGTGATGACTTTTATCATTGCCCTAAGGACTTAGCTTTGTAGTTTTAAGCTCCTAATTCTTTTCGCTCTATTATAAATTTTTCAAATTCTTCTGCTGGAACTGGTCTAGAGTAGTAATACCCCTGGATGATGTCCACACCAGCCTTTTTTAAAAGTTCGTGCTGAGCCTCAAGTTCCACTCCCTCTGCGACCACCTTTACATCCAAAAGCTTTGCTATCTCCATTACTATTTCAACCATTTTAAAATCCCTGTCATTTTCATGGATATGTCGCACGAAGCCTATATCCATTTTTATAACATCAATAGGCAAGGTGGAAATCATGTTCAGTGAAGAATAACCTGTTCCAAAATCATCCATTTCTATGTGAAAGCCCATGCCTTGCAGTTCATTCACCTTGGAAATTATGCCAGCAGAATCCTCTGTGTAGGCAGACTCGGTGATTTCTAGCATATATTCCGATGGGAATATATCCGATTCTTTTACAATATTGCATATATCTTCCACGAAATTGTTTTCCAGCAAATCGATTCTTGAAACGTTTACTGACACAGGTATGGAAATGCCAAACTTTTTCTTCCACTCGGAAATCTGACCTGCCACCTTCCACCAGATATAATGATCCAGGGCGTGAATCATACCATTATTTTCAAACACTGCTATAAAGCGCTCTGGATTTATCATTCCAAGCTCAGGATGCCTCCATCTGACCAGTGCCTCTGCGGATGTAAGATAAGGTTTGCCGCTTTGAATCGCATATTTAGGCTGATAATACACTACGAATTGACCTTCTGAAAGTGCCTTGTCCATTTCCATAATCAGGCGTTCTTCGTAGGCTTCCTTTTCATGCATAGCCTTATCATAGTATGCAACACTAGCCTTGTAGCCACCTTTCACACTGTTGCAGGCTAATAATGCGCAGTCGAATCTTTTCTCCACGTCTAGGCTTTTGTCTACATTGCTATAGATTCCCATTCTGATTCTGGTCTGAGCATCTTCTATAGTATCCTCAAGCTGCACATGCACCTGCCACAGCAGCTCCTCTGGATTCTCCTGATGGGGAACATATATGTAAAACATATCCCCATTATTGCGGCATGCCACCCCTCGCTTTTCTTCAACATAGCGTTTCACACACATGCCAACCTCAGACAGCACCATATCTCCGTAGCTTCTGCCATGAATTTCATTAATTATATGGAATCTGTTTATGTTTAAGATAATGATATCTCTTTCCTCATCTGGGGCATAATTGTCAGCTATTTCAACATAGCTCATAAAATAATCTCTTTGGAACAGCCCAGTTAGAGGGTCTGATTTTGTAGCAGTAATCAGGCTATTGTTTTCGTATAGCTGTATAGTTCTGCTTATTCTTGCAAGAATCACCTCTGGCATCTCATAAGGCTTTGTCACAAAATCTGCCGCTCCCATTTTAAGGCTCTTTACTTCAGCAGATTTTTCGCTGGTAAGCATTATAACAGGGATGGATTTAAGCTTGTCATCCTTCATCATTTCATTTAGGACTTCATAGCCATCCATTTTGGGCATCACCAAATCCAAAAGAACCAAAGATAGTGTGTCCTGATTTTCCCGCATTTCATTTAATGCTTCCTCACCATTATTTGCCGTCAGCACATCATAGTGTCCCTTTAACATATGGGAAAGCATTCGTCTTTGAATATCTTCATCATCTACAACTAATACTTTTCTTTTTAGTTTTAGCCTATCCTCTACGAACTCTTTCATACTACTCACCCACCTATATAAATCCGTCGCTTTACCATTCAATAGAACTTAACCAATAACTATCATAGCATTTAAATACGAAAAAAACGTGAAGTGTGTAAAAACTAAATACGTTTTGGCAATTAAAAGCAAATTTTGGCAAAAAGATGAGACTAACTTTTATTAGATATATAAAACAGTAATTATTACTATTTTTATGTTGACAAATGAATTAATTTTGTTATTATTAAGATAATCATTATTAATATGTTCACTAGTAAGGCGGTGGTTTATGAATTACAGTAGACAAAGAGAATCCATAAAAGAGTATTTGATGTCTACCAGGGAGCATCCTACAGCAGAGGTAATTTATAATCACGTTAGAGAAAGCTATCCAAAAATCAGTCTTGGTACTGTATACCGCAACCTCACTCTCTTAGTGGATTTAGGCGAAATCAAAAAAATATCCACAGGAGACGGGACGGATCATTTCGATGCAGACACATCAGCACATAGCCATTATTATTGCAGATGCTGTCACAGCGTTATGGACTTGGAAGTTACACCTAGCGTAGAACAAATCCTATCTGCTTCCAGTGCTGGCATTGGTACCATTGAATCCGCAAGCTTGCTTTTTACTGGCGTATGCAAGAATTGTGTGTTGGATAATGATAATCTTGATTAATAATGAAATCGATAACTATTATTATTTTTGAAAGGAGTTTAGTTATGGCAAAGTATGTATGTTCAGTTTGTGGTTATGTTTTTGAGGGAGACAATCCTCCAGCAGAGTGCCCTGTGTGTCACGCAAGTGCAGACAAATTCAACAAGGTTGAGGGTGAATTAAAGCTTGCTGCTGAACATGAATTTGGTGTTTATGCAAAGACAGTTAAAAACAACCCAGACATTGATGATGAGACAAAGAAATATATTTTTGATCAGTTAAAATCTAATTTCACAGGAGAATGTTCAGAAGTAGGTATGTATCTTTGCATGGCTCGCGTTGCTCACAGAGAGGGCTATCCTGAGATTGGATTATATTGGGAAAAGGCAGCTTTTGAAGAGGCTGAGCATGCTGCTAAATTTGCAGAGTTGCTTGGTTCTGAGTTGGAGAACAATATGACAGACTCTACAAAGAAGAACCTTGCATGGCGTGTTGACTGCGAGTACGGCGCAACTCAAGGAAAGTTTGATTTGGCTGCTTGTGCAAAGAAAAATAATCTGGATGCAATCCATGATACAGTTCATGAGATGGCTCGTGATGAAGCTAGACACGGAAAAGCCCTTGAAGGTCTCCTGAACAGATACTTTAAATAAAACACTTAGTTGGAACCCGAAATATCGGGTTCCTTTTTTCTCGCAAACAAAAAACTAGGAGTCACAAAACTCCTAGCTTTAAAAAACTCTATTTATTGATTTAATTTGTCCAAAAGCTTCATTGCAGCCCTACGCTTTGCCTCAAATACTGCAACACCAGCTCCCGCTGCAGACATACCTGCAAGACCTACAAACCATTTGCCTCTAGCTAGCAAGCCTGCTGCTGTAATAGCAAGTGGCACTTCTTCATCTGGAATCTCAACCACAGCTGCTTCTTCAGATTGCTCCGCTGGTGCATTCTCTGCTTCATCCTGTGCTGTACCGCCCTGACTGCCATTAGAATCCGAATTAGAATTATTGTTATTATTATTTACTAATGCAGGAATCTCGTTTTCAAGCTCAGGTTCAGGCTCAGGTTCAACTTCTGGCTGAACTTCCTCTATTATCTCCTGGGCTTCTCGGGCTGGAATCTGGGTAATAATGCCTGGCGCGCTGTAGTTGTCTGATGAACTTGCGCTATTAAACACATTAGTATTTATAATCACAGGCTCTGCTTCTACAGCTTCAGGTTCAACTACTTCCGGTGCAACAACTTCAGGCTCAAGAACCTCTACAGCTACATCCTCTTTTTCAGGTGCGACCACATCTTCTGTTTTTTCAGGTGTAGTCTCTGGTTTAGTGTCCTCCACCTCTGGCTTGGTCGGCTGGGTTTCAGGTTCTTCACCAGGATTTTCTACCACTGGATCATTTATTGTAGGATTTCCTATATAGAAAGAACTAAATTTTTCAAAATAAATCTCTTCTGCATCCTGCAACGCCAAGTATGCTGCATCAATATTTTCTCTTGCCTCAGTCATCTTTTCTTTGGCTTTTTCCAGCTGATTAGAAAGTCTTGTAACTGTTTCAGCTGTATTGATATCGTTTGCGGCGTCCAACTGAGATATTTTTTGATTTAATGCTATAACACTAGCCTTTGCCAACTCATACTGGCTTTTTGCATCAGACACTTGACTGAGCAATTCGTTGTAGCTGCCCAACTGCTTTTTTAGCTTGTCTATGTATGATACATAGGCTTCATCAGTGGTTTTAATAATGCTGTTAAACAGCTGCTTAGGTGTAGCGTAGACTATTTGTTTAGCTATGTCTAATGCAGAATTTTCTAAATCTATTCCAGTAGCCTTTTGCTCATCCTTCGCCTGTTTTTCAACTGCCGAAACGGCATCATCATAGGATTCATAGTTGGTAGCTGCTATGTCCTCGTCCACCTCGTAGGCTCTTACATATCGAACTATTCCTAGATAGTATTCTTCTTTAGAGCTAACAACTATTCCGCCATCAGCCTCTATAGAGCTCACTATATCCTCATAAGACTGATACAAAGCTAAAAGAGGTGTGCCCCAGAAGACATCTATCTTGTCATAGTCAACTTCATAATTGATATCCAGATAATAATCTTTGGAGAAATAATTGCCCTGGTAGGTGCCGTCTTTAAAATCAGCCTCCACATTATAATGGTCTGTGCTGTAATCCTTTTCTACGCTTTCTTTGCCCTGGTTAATAGCAGCTGCATCAGAGAATTCTTTGACAGGTATATATCCGTTATAATGTGCATCATCTGTATATCTAGGTATATAAAAGCCTGTGGCAGTGTAGTAACTGTCTATCGCCACCTGACCATTTTCAAGGCTCTCGGCTTCTTCCTTGGAAAGCTCTACTGTGTTCCCAGCTGCATCTATATATGAATACACCAGCCTATTGTCATACAGCTGAACCTCTCCTGTTTCGCTATCTATTTCATAGCCATAATCTCCTGTGACGGTTCTTATGACATTACCCTCAGCATCACATATATTATAGGAAACACTGATATAGTCGTTATTTGTAGCTGTAACAGTAAACGAGTCTAGTGACTGCCCCTCTTCAAGCTCCGTATTTGGTAAATAATAATATTGAACTACTGATGCAATGTATGTGGTAACATCAGTATTTTTATTTTCATCTGCTGTGATAAGTGCTGATGCACCTGCATTTATCAATTCTTGCTTTGCATTTTCAAGTTCTGTTTCAAGACTGGTCAATCTGTCATAAGCGGCTGTAAGTCCATCCTCTGCTGCACTTAAATCCGCTGTGGCATTTTCTTTATTTTGATTATAGGCTGCAACAGCTGTCTCGTAATCATTCTTTGCTGCCTCAAACTCTGCCAGCTTATCATTATATGAAGCTTCTGCGTCAGAATATTTTTCTTCTGCTTCGTCCACAGTGTCATAGCTATCTACTATTATCGCTTCTGCTTCAAACTGTGTCACATCCTCACCTGAAACTACTGCCAGGGCTTCATTTGCCACTGCCAAGGCATCCTTAGAGGTCTCGTTTATTTCCTGTGCAATTTCATTTGCCTCGGTAGCTGCTGCATCTGCTTGTTCGGTGGCTTCTGTCATAGCCTCGGCTGCTTTTTCGATGTTTTCAGTAGCTTCTACAGTAGCATCGATGCTTGGAATGTCTTCCTCAGTGACTGCATTTTCTACCTGTGGCAATTCTTCTAAGTCCTGAGCCACCGCTGCGGCCTCCTCTGGGATTTCAGCCTCTTGTGAGGTAATTTCCTCTGTAGCTACAGTGGTATCTTCTGGCATCAAAACAAGGCTCTCAGATTCTTCTGGAGCCTGGGCGTGTACTGGAAATGATACAGTACTTGCTAATGTAATTGTCGACAAGCCAAGTGTGGCAACTCTCGCCGAAAACCTTTTCATTTAACTATTCGCCCTTCTAATACGATAAACCAAATTTCTCTTCATAATAGCGTATCAGAAAAATAGCCAGAATCAATAGTTTTGGCAAAATTGAGCAATTTTTGGCAAAACTATTTCTTCTGGCATAAATTATTTTAGTTTTTATTAAACAATTTCTTCATTTTAGGCAATTTCTTTTACCTATTATTAAACTGATAGTCCTTTATCTGCTGAGTGATTTCTGATACTTTTCTGGCAGAAATAGGAAATACTCTTTTGTCCTCCAGGTATACATCACCGTTGTCCACTTTATCTATAAAATCCTGATTGATGATTATGCCTCTGTTTATCATGAGAAATCTGTCATCAGAGCCTGTAAGCTCCATAAATTCTCCAGAGGTCAGTCGCACCCTGGCCTTATCCCCATCGGATTTATTTATTTCTAAATAATGTCCATCAGTAGTGACAGAAATGATATCCCTGAGATATATGCGTTCCTCAATAGGTCCAGTGGTAATCTTGATAAATGACTCATCAATTGGTGTATGGTCTATTATCTCAGAAAGCACCTGGTCAATTCTCTCATAATTAAAAGGCTTTGTCACATAATCAAATGCATGTAAAGAAAACGCATCAGGATAGTGCCCCTCTGAGGCTGTCATAAATATTAGGAAAGTACGCTCTGTAAGCTTTCTAAGCTTTCTGGAGGTCTCGATACCATCCATATCTGGCATGAATATATCCATAAATACAATATCAAATCTTCTTTCTCTAAGCGCACTTATAAAGTCCGGACCGTTGGAAAACTCCTCTACTTCAAGCTTTATTGCTTTATTATCAGCAACCTTAGATACCATCATTTTCAACTGCATTCTAAAGATGCTTTCGTCATCAATAACTGCAACTCTCATATTTTTCCCCTTAATATATTCTTATAGAAAATGATACCACAAATCCGTTAAGTTGATAATGAAAATAGGGAAAAAATTTTATATAATTAGAACATGAGACTATTATACGAAAACATACTATATATTAATATCTTTTTTTTAATAGCAGGAGCTGCCTCATTTCATTTAGGAGCAGGCTTTTTAAAGCGAGAACATCATACGAGAGGATTTTTTAAATATTCTGTGTTCTTGCTCTCCGTGGGAAATGGACTATGCTGTGTAGGCTATGCCACCATGTCCCTCAGCACCAACCTTAAGCTTGCCTACTATTTCAGGGTGATGGGGCTGATAGGTATAGACGTCTATCTTATTGCAGAAATCATTTTGATTACCAGCTGCCTGAATATCAGCAAAGTGGCTGAATACCTGATTATTGTACTCAGTGCCACGGCAGCTTTCTTTGACATAATCATCTATGGGCATCCTGATTCTGACCATTTTGTAAGGTATGAAAACTTTACAAGCTACATCAGATATGATCCCTACAGACATTTGTTCCACTATACCTACATAGCTATTCTCACGCTATGTATGTTTATCATTGCTATCATTTGGGCTGTGGGTGTCAAATACAAGAGAGAAAAAAAGCTGGTATTTTTCGCCTTTTTATCTAACTTTATCCTGTTAGGCTCTGCTGGTCCTGATTTAATGAAAACAACTCAGGATTTCAAGACCGCCCACCTGTTCTACTGCGGTGGTATATGCCTGGCATTTGTTGTTTTCTATATTGCGGCAAACAACTACATGGTGTTCTACATTACTGTAAACTCAATCAGCCGAGATATTTTTTCCACTTTAGGAACAGGGCTTTTAGTTTTTGATACCAACTATCACTTGAACCTTTCCAATGAATATGCCAACAAACTACTGGGGCTTGATAAAGAGCCTGGTCGCATTCGTTTAAAAGAAATATTCCGTCTAAAAAGTGGAGAGCCCTTGAAAATGTTTGAGGAATCCACAAAGGGAATTGCCATTGATTACAGGCTCACTTCTGTGGTAACGGAAAAAGTCACCCTTGTAAATTTTTCCTGCAAAATGGATAAAAACAACGAGCCCATGTGCTACATTCTGGTAGCTACGGATTTGACAGAGGAGAACCGCCTGATTGAAGAAGCTCAGGCTGCAAACGAGGCCAAATCCCAGTTTATCAGCAATATTTCCCACGAAATCAGAACCCCTATCAATATTATTTCTGGTATGGACGAGCTGATTCGCAGAGAATGTACAGACCCAACTATATTAAAATATGCAGAAAATATTAATATTGCATCCAAGAATCTATCATCCTTGATAAATGACGTGTTGGATTTTTCAAAAATCGAGTCTGGAAAGCTGGAAATAATCACCTACGATTACAAGATAAAAAATGTAATCAATGATTGCTACAATATGTTTTTCAGTCTGGCCAGCCAAAAAGGTCAAACCCTTTCTATCAACTGCAATCCCAGCCTTCCATCCATGCTGGCAGGTGATGAGGTGCGCATGAAACAGATTTTTTCTAATCTGTTATCTAACGCTGTTAAATACACCCAGGATGGTGGGGATATAAAGGTGGTAATTGACTACACCCAAAATACTGAAGACTCTATTATTTTAAAACTTCAGGTAATCGACAATGGAATTGGAATCAAAGAGGAGGATTTACCTCACTTGTTTGAGAATTTCCAGCGTTTTGAATTAAACAAAAACAGGACTATCCAGGGTTCTGGTTTAGGTTTGGCTATCACCAAAAATCTGGTCTCCCTGTTGAATGGTACCATTACCGCGGACAGTGTCTATGGCAGCGGAACCACCTTCACTGTGAATATTCCACAAAAAGTCATAGATTCTACGCCAATCAGTGACCCTACAACATTTACAGACACTATCTCATCAAAATATCAGGCTACTTTTACTGCTCCTGAAGCAAAAATCTTAGCTGTAGATGATGTGCAAATGAACCTGGATGTATTTACAGGGCTTTTGAAAAACACCAAAATCATGATTGATACTGCATTAAGCGGTGCTGAGGCACTTGAGATGCTAAAAGACGTACACTACGATATTATCTTTTTGGATCACATGATGCCCGAAATGGATGGTATAGAAGTGCTCGCAAAACTAAAAGAAAACCAGTCTGGCATCAATTATAACACTCCTGTAGTAATGTTTACCGCTAACGCAATGATGGGTGCCGACCAGAAATATCTGGAAAGCGGCTTCAATGATTATCTTTCTAAGCCAATTAGACCAGTGGCTTTAGAAAAAATGGTGTTGAAGCATTTGCCAGCAAAGCTTGTAAAAACCGGCAATCCTGCCCCTATTGAAAATGCTTCTGTTGCTTCTAATAAAAGTGGAACTGACAGCTGGATTAACAGCTTAGATTTCTTAGATACTAATTCTGGGCTGGAATTCGCCGCTGGTGACGAGTCATTTTACAAACAAATTCTTCTGACATATATTTCTGAAGATAAGCGACCAGCACTAAATGATTTCCTTACCAAGGAAGACTGGAGCAACTATCAGATTGTTGCCCACTCCCTAAAAGGAACATCCCTCACAATAGGAGCTTCTGCTCTTTCAGCTGCTGCCAAATCATTAGAATTTGCTGCAAAAGACAACCATATAGAATATATCAAAGAACACCATGAAGAAGTCATGAGTGAATATGGTAATCTATTGGAAAAACTAAAAATTGCGCTGCAGGATAATTAGTGCAGCGCAAGGTAAATAGCTGTAAAAAAAAGCTTGAGAATTCAACATTCTCAAGCTTTTTTTATGCCGGCTGCGGGACTTGAACCCGCACGATGTTGCCACCAACAGATTTTGAGTCTGCCTCGTCTGCCAATTCCGACAAGCCGGCGTCCGCAGACTAGTATACTAAATCTTGTCTGCGTTTTCAATATTATTTTAGGATTATTTTCCTAAAAAATCTTTATTTTAGAATGCCATCAACAATTCCTAGATTATCAAAAGTAGCAAGATAATCCTTGATGGTCTCAGGACGACGGATAAGCTTAAAAGAGCCATCCTCTTTCAGCAATACTTCTGCACTTTTAAGCTTGCCATTGTAATTGTAGCCCATTGAATATCCGTGGGCACCTGTATCATGAATAAATAGAATATCTCCCATATCAATCTTTGGAAGCTGTCTGTCTACCGCAAACTTATCACAGTTTTCACAAAGCGAACCAGTCACATCATACACATGATCTTCTGGAGCGTTTTCCTTGCCAAGAACTGTTATGTGATGATATGAACCATACACTGCTGGACGCATCAAATCTACAGCGCAGGCATCAACACCGATATATTCCTTATAAGTGTGCTTTTCATGAATGGCTGTTGTAACGAGTCCACCGAAAGGCCCAGTCATAAATCGTCCCATCTCTGTAAGAATAGCTACATCCCCTAATCCTGCAGGAACTAAAATCTCATCAAATACCTTATGAACGCCCTCTCCGATAACAGCGATATCGTTTGCCTTTTGGTCTGGGCGATATGCGATACCTACGCCACCTGAAAGATTTACAAATGAGATTGCGATACCTGTCTTTTCTTTGAGCTCTACAATAAGCTCAAAAAGTGTTCTTGCAAGAGTTGGATAATAATCATTAGTAACTGTGTTTGAAACTAAGAATGCATGAATGCCAAACTCTTCAACACCCTTACTCTTAAGTATCGTATAGGCCTCAAAGATTTGTTCCTTGGTCATACCGTATTTGCTGTCTCCAGGATTATCCATGATTCCATTAGACAGCTCATACACACCACCTGGATTAAATCGGCAGCACATCTTCTTAGGAAAATGTCCAACTGATTTTTCGTAGAAATCGATATGTGTGAAATCATCAAGATTTACGATAACGCCTAAATTGTCTGCATACTTGAATTCACTTGCGGGGGTATCATTAGATGAAAACATAATGTCATCCTTTTTGAATCCAAGCTCATCGCTTAATGCAAGCTCTACATAAGAAGCACAATCAACGCCACAGCCTTCTTCCTGCAAAATCTTAAGGAGAAATGGATTTGGATTTGCCTTTACTGCGAAATACTCCTTGAAGCCCTTGTTCCAGCTAAAAGCCTTATTAACAGCTCTGGCATTTTCTCTAATTCCTTTTTCATCATAGATGTTAAAAGGTGTTGGGATTGTCTTTGTAATTTCTTCGATTTGGTTCTTTGTTACAAATGGGGTTTTCATAAATAATTCATCTCCGCTAGTGTGTTTCTCAATACATCGTAATTTTCAGTTTCAGGCATATTACTTAGAAGCTTTTTTAAGTCTGCTTCAAGTTCTTCTTTTGTAGCAGAACTTGAGATATAGTTTTTATATGGAACATTTGCTCCACGTTTCATAATAGCCTTTATGTTTTTGACATAGCTCACTGTTTCGCCGTAAGGTGGCACGCCATCATACATATCCACAACACTACTGCCTGCGTTATAAGCTGCCAAGGCTTTATCCACATTGCCTTTGTACTGCTTTAGCTTTTGGGCAATATATTTTGCTCCAGCCATTATGTTTTCATAGGCATCAAAGGGATGGGTCAACCCCAACTCTTTAGCTGTCTCTGGCATAATCTGCATAATTCCCATAGCACCAGCTGAACTCACAGCATCTGCGTTGAACTCCGATTCCTGTTCAGCCATAGCTGTAAGCAAATCATAGCTAACGCCATATTTTTGGCTGGCTTCAATAAATATATCTTTGTAGGAAGTAGCTGTCTTGGTAGTATCTGCAACAGTCCTTTGATTAAGAGCTTTTGCAAATGCTTTGCTTGTAGATTTTGCTGTACCTTTGGTGTTAACAGCAGGACCATCTATAACCTCTTGAAAAGTTAGATGCTCACCTGAACTAACAACCGAAATTTTCATACTCGTTCCCTTTAGTGGCTTGACATTATCAGCCATCTTTGATATCCTTTTTCTTGCTGAAATGCAAGCTGGTGTGGCTCAGAGGTAGAGCACTTCCTTGGTAAGGAAGGGGTCACGG
>CAMNPQ010000039.1 GCA_946548305.1 uncultured Pseudobutyrivibrio sp. | reverse complement strand
TTCTCTGTCTTAAAATGGAATGACATATTTCTAAGAGAGTAAATCATCTCCTTCATATCATTTAGAAGTTCTATAGCTTCACGTCCGCCAAAATCAAAATCATCCCATGCAGACATACCTCCAAAAAATTGAAGGATATTTCTTAGAGTATTAGGCTTTGCAGTGGCACAGTCCCGCAATGATTTTATGCCTTTCTTTTTATTATCCTCTGAAAGTTCGTTATTTTTTAGTAGTAAGAAATCTGTGTTAATATCATCAAGCTGCACTGTAGCATTAGCTAAATGATTGGCTGCAAACGCAACATTTACAGCGCACTCACGCTGCAATGTTTCCTCTGCTTTAATTCTTTCATATTCAAATGAACTAATACCATTTAGGTATCTTTCATCTAACCTTCCAAATATCTTGGCACCTTCATCGCTGGCTAAAGCCCCCATTGCATAATGATATACAGCTTTTCCCTCGGCAATATATTTAATGCTAAGATAATTGATGATGCCCTTCCAGACCTTCTCGCTTAAATAACCCAACTGAAATTTATAATCGCCTGTATCATTCTTCAAATGACCATAAATTCTCTCGACCTCATTTTCTATATGATGAATCCAAAACTTATTTAATATGTCATTTTCAAAATAGCAACTATTATCCTCTTTAATTGCCTTCAAACTATCCATATATCTATGTAAATTTTCAGTTCTAATTTCATCTTTAATTTCGTCTATATTACCAGCTTTCGATGGTTTTTCATCATTTTTATTATTATTTTTCTGTTCTATAAACTTTTCCTTACATTTTTTTCTTTCTTCATGAATTGACCATACGTTAAAATCATCCTTACGAACAAAATCGCCTCCATAAAAATATAAATCAACTAATCTCCTAACCTTTCGCAGCATTTCATTCCTATCATTTTCATTCAGCGAAGCATAATCACTTAGAAACTCTCTAAATGCAGCTTTTTCTGCTTTCTTTCTATTACTACTTTTTTCAATCTCTGCCACGACTAAAGTTCCATCTTCTATACGCGGTTGTACTACCATGTTTTGGTTTTCGATTGCAATTGGTATTTCCTTTTGTAATATGGTTTTGTTATAATCATCCACTAGCTTGTTAATGAAATATTTCGTAATATTTTCCAATTCTTTATCAGATAATCTTTTTCTCTCTATAGAAAAAGCACTGTACAACACTAGTTTTATTGCATCTTTTTCATTTTTCTCACGAAAGCTTTTCTTCAATAAACTATCTACTGCCTGTTCTATATCATTTTTACTTATATTTAATGGATTATTAACAACTTCTCCCTTGCACTTTTCTTTAATAGTACTTTCCTTTGCTTTTATCTCTTCCCTTATTGCTTTAATCAAAGTTCCTGCACGTAGGGTAGAATCTTTTCTTTCTTTTTTCTTCTTACCATCAAAATATTCTCTTGGATATAGTTTTATTTTCTTTAAAGAATCATTTACAATCTCAGCAACATATTTAGCTTCTTTTGATACATTTGAATTTTTCGTACCAAATAATTTGTATAAACGCTTTGTAGAATCAGCCCTTCTCTTTACTATAGTTGCAATCGAATCTTTTTTATCATTTTTCCCAAGTGAATCTATATACATTAATCCTTTAATTCCAAAATCATCTATACCAACCCCAGTTTTTCTATGCGATTCCTTTGATATTTTCATAATCAAACCTCCATCGTTTTGATATTATCGTTAATTATGCGCTCTAATCTATCCATTCTTTTTTGTGGCAAATTATATTTTTCATGATGCGGTAGCACAATCTCTTTAGGAATTTTTCCTAACAGTTCCTTATTTGCCACAGCTCTACCAATCTCTGCAAACTTGCCGCCTAGTTTGTGCCCCAGTTGAAATTCTTCTTCATATCTCGTGAAATTCTTCAAATCTGAATCTAAAGCATTACACAAAAGCCTTCAGAAGTATCTATTTCCCATTCCTTTAACTATTTTTTAAAGTGATCCTTGTGCTTCGCATAGTTTCTATTTTCTATAAATGTGGCAATATCAATAAAACCTTGTGGTCTAAGTTTGCTAAAAGACAGTTCCTCTTGAATTTGCTCACCAAGAACAGAACTCTCAATAGAAAACTCTAATAGCTTTTCATCTTTGTTCATTAAATAGTAATTTTTTTCATAATAATTCCCTGCTTCTAGCAATACATATACGTAAACCTAGTCTGCAAATATCCCTTCTTTGATTCGTAATCATTCAACTCTATTTTTTCTGGATTAAATAATGGAAAGTTATTTTCTAAATAGGTATATAATTCATCATATTTCATTCGTGAATCTGGTTCATTACCCATTTTTTCCATTAATTCAGCCATTGAGAAAAATGCTAAGGCACTGATAATATTAGCCTTATCATCCTCAACAAATTGAGAAACTTTATTAATATATTTGGTTGCCAATTCCATATCATGCATTCTAATTGCAATAAATCCTAAATACTTATAGATTAATTCCCATGGATGATTATTTTTTCTATTATCATCGATTTCAGACTCTAAGCACTTAATATCTTCCCAAACTGTCATTAGCTCTTCGTCAGAATAAAACCTGTCAATTCCTTTTAAATACATATACAGAGCAAAGCTAATGTTAATATTCTCACTACTCCAATTTAATCTCATGGTTTTTATCTGGTTTGAAATTGACTCTACTCCATCATTATAATCTACCATAGCCAATTTATATTCTTCTTTTTTACCACAATCAATTAGATAATGCAGTTTATAAGATTCCGTAATCTTAGTATTAGCAATTTCATCTTGCAACAAATCTAATGCGTCATTAAAAAACCCTAAAGCATCTTCCTTTTGTAAAAATGCTGCTATTTGCCCTATTTGACTAAGAGTTTTTCCATACTCTGTCTTTCCAAATTGCCCCTTGCGTCTATTGCCTAATACTTTTTTTGATAGTTCATATAGTCCCCCTGCTAATTCGACAGTGACCCTAGCGACCTTAATTGCATCCTCATAGTCAAAAGAATCAATAAGAGCATTACAGTAGCGATTTCTAGTCCTGATATATTCTTCTAAATCAATTGAAAAAGCATACTTTTCGCAACACTTAAAATATTTTACCGCTGCCTTAATGTCGCCACTATGGCAATTGGATACAACGCCAACATCATTTAGTTGATAGAGAATCTTTGAATATTTTTTTTCATCTTTTATTTCTCTTGTCGCTCTTTCTAGCACCTTAAATATGTATTGAGCCTCGTCTGGAACTAACATATTCGTCATATAACTTGTTCTTAGTTCCTGCAAAGCTTCAACAAGAGCATGTGGATCTTTTCTAGCAGAGAGATGAATAGTAATTTCTTTAATTATTTCATCTTCGATATATTTTATCCAATAATCTTTATATATTTTTGCTTCTTTTGTTTTGGCTATTTTTATTTTATATAATTCTTTTAACGCATCATAATATTCTTTTATTTCAACATCTTGCCAAGCACGCTTAAAATAAATATCTATATCATCATAAACAAAAATAAGATTTTGACCTGGATTTAATTCATTAGCTAGACTAAATACCATACTTACGTCATCCCTATTTTGACAACTTAAATACGAACAAATCGAATCTGCTAAATACAAAAAAGCCTGTGATTTAGCTCTATTTGAACGATATGTAATAGATCTAACTTTAAAATCACAAATATTTATAGATTTCTCTCTGGCGTCAAATAATTGCTCCGTTAAAATGGTCCTGAATATGTCCCCATTCATTAAAGCATATGAATACTCTTTTGACTTTTTATCAGACGTCCCTTTATCTGGTAGTTCTTCATCCCACATGTTTTGCTTTTCGACAATTCGTTCTCTTTCAGAAAAACCTAATTCCATGTATTCAGCATTTTTTTTGTCAAAAGGTTTCGATTCCCTTGTAGCTACATCAATCGATAAATCACTTATCTTAGGATATAGCGGATTTCTAATAATAAAATGTTCAACTACTTCTGAAGCCATATGATAGTATAGATTAGCAGCCTTCGTGTCATTGAAAAAACTATCATCGCCCGTTTCAAACTCGCTTGTTTTTCCTTTTGTACTTTTTACAACTGCACACACTATATACTTGCCTTTTCTTGTTTCAAATGTGTTTCCATTAGAGTCTATTAATTCCTTAGCTTGAAACGTTCCAGCTTGGATAAATTCTTGCAATGTATTATTAATTAATTCTTTTGCATTTCCTACTTTCCGATTGTTTTTTCCATCACTATGTATATCATTTGGAAATCTAAATATCCCTTCTTCTTGATTATTTAACGTGTCTATTACAGCACTATAATAAGCAACTATTCTTCTTTTTTCTTTTTCAGTTTCACCAGCTATTCCATTATCATCATATATTAATCCCCCAATAAACTTAGTCTTACTATCAGAGAATTTCTCTTTTGCATAATGCTCAAATACTCCTGCTTCATCTAAAGATAATGTCAACATAATTTAACCTCCCATAAATCATGTATACAACCCTATAAACCACATTTTATCAACTATAAAGTCAACAATCTAGTAATACTCAGTTTTTTCACAAATGTAGTATACTATTTTATAAAGTATTAATCACATATTCGCCAGTGAGGTATGTTATGGGGAAAAAGCCTAAAGAAAAAACGAAACAAATTCTATTAGATTATTTATCTACACACTCTTCCGTCACTATAAAAGACTTCCAAAAGCTTACTGGCAAAACTAGCAGAACCACCTTTTATAACGCTATTAATTCATTACGAACTGATGGTTATGAATTTGAAGAAATAGCTGATAATTCTAAATCGAAGACCTATGTATTAAAGGATACTAATAATATATCTGATTATTTTCCTTCAGCATCGGACGACTACTACAAATACTTAATCATCGAGACATTAAATCGTAACCGTAATGGTATGCTTTTTGAAAACCCTAAAACAAGAGCTGATAAAAGATCACGCACATTATCCCAGGAAATCCTTTGTAGCGATTATAATTATCTTACCGAATGCTTATTTGACATTAATACAGATAGCTTAGACGATACAGCTATACCTATAAATATAGGCGAATCCAAATTCAGAGAGCTATTAGCATCCTTAGTAGAAGAGGGTTATATAACTGCAACCACATATCATAATCTAGGTACAGTATACCGACCTAACAATGATGAAACTATTTACTCCACTAATAATTTAATATATGTTCTTCAGCTCTTAAAACAAATACCTGAGGAACATAAAAATTTTTCCATTCTAGACTCAGCCAGAGACAAAATCGCCTTTGAATTGTTTCATACAAATGATACTTTTACCAATAATCCCAACTACATTATTTATGGGAAAAAAAGAAATACTTTTTCATCCTTAACCGAAGACCTATCTATACTGTCTGAAGCTAATTATAAAGATTTTGTTGTTAATCTTACTTATATTGAAAATGATATAGTAAATTCTATGTTATTTGCTGTCGGAAAGGTTGTATTTTCCGAAATTTCCAGCAAAGCTTATATTATTGGCAAAGGGATGTACTTTCCTAATGAAGAGGGCACATATATGTTTTTGCCCCTCTCTTCATTGCAAAAAGTGAGAAGTACTAATATGCCTAATACCGAATACAAACAAAGCATATATGATTCTTTTATCAAATATATGTTAGACATTAGTATTGATGAACCTGTTCATCTAAAAGTAAATGTAGTTGCAGAGTTTTTAGGTACCACATCTAAACTAGAACGTTTGAAAGCCTGTAGAAACTCCACTGCAAAGCTTCTCCCTAAACACAATAAGGGAACTTTGATATCCAACATATACGATGATTATATTTCTGATTTAGATAATATCAAATCCTATCTTTTAGGCTTTGGTAGAGCTTGTACAATACTAGAACCTTCAACCCTTGTTGAAGAAATCAAAGCCGATATAACAAACGCACTACAAAATTATGCCGAGGAGGACTTCGATGTCTAACGATTATGCTCTCCCACTAAATAGAATAGATTTATACTTTACAATCATCCCATGGGATGGAATTGAACCTGTCAAATCTGATATATCCATTTGCGGGATTTCATCAGAATATAATATCCCAATCAGTATTATTCGTTCTGATTTTATAGCTATTATTTCAGCTTATAAAAAATATAATGAATATTTGGTTGTTTATCCTGTAGACGACAATTTTGATTGTGAATTTATGACAGTAGATTCATGTATTAAACAAATTCAATCTGGCGAGTGGGATAATAAACTTCTTGTGACAAGTATTCCTATTAATGAAAATGACCACTCTATATCTCTTACTCAAGAAGAGCAAAAAGCTCTTAGTGAGGAATTTCAGTTTGAGACTGGTTATGTTGACTTTGATATAAAAAATAGTTTCAAATACCAAAAAGCGCAAAACGACTTATTTACTGTACTTAATCAGTTGAATATTGCTATATCCCAAAAACATCAGGTTTTTTTTGCCTATTTATCAAGCAAAAGCAAAAAACTTACCTACGTACAAACATCACCTTTAAAAATAATTTATGATAACGAGGAAAACCTTTATCACCTTCTAGGCATAAAAAACAAAAACTATGTAACTTATGACATCCAAAGCTTTCAAACAAGTTCTGTTAAAGAACTTCCAGACGGCCTATATTTGCTAGACCCGTCTGTCAGTTCCAAACATACCGCAAAAGTGCATATTCTTAGTATTCCATGTGAAGCCTATGATTCATCTGCTCTTATGCAAAAAATACCTCACGTATGGAAAAATGCTTTTTCCGAGAAAAAAACAACTCATGTTAAAGTAAAATTTTCCGAGCAAGTTTACGATTCTGTTTATTCAGATTTGTATTATCGCAATCCTGATACCTTATTATCAAATACTCAAAACGGATTTTTTTATTTTGAGGATGATATCTATGGCTTAGATGCCTTTGATAATTGGATTCGTGCTTATGGTAGCAATGCTGTAATCCTAAAACCCAAATCTTTAGCTGAGAAAAGAATTGCCTCACTAAAAGAAACCCTGAAAAATTATGGCTAATATTCTGGAAGTATCTAACTGGGACTACTCCCAGTTAGATACACTACTATAGCAGAATTTAATCTCACTACACGCCCTTGAATTCTCATCCATTTTTAATGTTATTGAATAATTAGGACGCATAATAAATTTCTGTTCTCCCCAGGTATTACCATTCCAGTATTTAGTATCTTCACTTGCATATGCATGAATCGTATACACTAAGCCGCCTTTTCCATTTTCTATATACTGTCTACCACAATTTCCTGTTCCCTCCTCATAATCATGATTATCAAAATTTTCCAAATCAAATGTAGCTAACAAGTTAGGAATATTTTCATATGAATAATTATTATCACTAGCAAGTTTTTCACTATTGAAAGGAATACCTTTAGCAAAATAAATATCCCCTTCGTATTTAGGATTTAAGTCCATATTAACCAAACTGCATTCTGATAGGTTTATACTAGAATCCTCTACACTATTCCTCACTTCCAAATATACACACCATCCAGCATTATCTGGTTGATTTTGATTATAGATATAAACAGCTTCTTTATCACCAGGGGCAACAAGCTTATCAATACTTAACTCTTCCCCATTAGCATTACCACATATATAAACATCTGTAAGTTGGTTCATAAATTTGCTTAGAGAATCTCCATAAGTCATTGTAAAGACTTGGTCATCTATCTGAAATTTCATATCAGTAAACTTAGCCCCAATAATCTCATTTGAAGCCTCATATGTTAGTACCGTCTCTTCTTTCTGTTCCTGCACATCATCGGCTTCAGCATCATCAATATCAATTTCTTCTTCATCATATGATATAAAATTTTTTAAATCCTGGTATTCCTCTAAAGTTATTCCTAAATCTTCAGCAGCCTTCTCTTCTTCGGTTTTCCCACAGCCAACCAAAGAAATAATGCTCATCATTCCTACCATAATCATTACAACTATTCTATTTCTCATATTCTTCTCTCTCTTTCTATATCAATTATTAGTTACGTTTAACACTAGTGGCAACATGCCAGATATTCTTCTGCCGCTTTTTTATCCTTAACCAATTGGTATCTATTTAGTAATATAAATACTATTGGCAAAAACAAAGCAACTACACCAGCTGTGCAGAACGCCACAAAGGCTGTAGCGATATCTACTGGAAAGACTGGGATAATAAACCAACCTATCATGGTTACTTTCCAAACCATTTTTATAGCATCTAGCAGACCACCGCCTACTATATAAGCCACGCACGCTGTGATAATCCACAGAGTTATCATCGAATCTCCCCAATTATATTTTTCCGCTAACATCATCACAATGACGTTTATAACAGGAACAATCAGACTAATAATTATTCCTATCTTGTTTCTATTCAATTTTGTTTCTGTTTCCTTTAAACAATTCTGAGCGTATTCAATTCCGTCAAAGTGCATCTCTTCGAATAAATTCTTATTTTCTCTTTTCATAATCAATTTCCTCTCTTTCAAAAGCTGTTGTTTATTTGATGAAATAAATATACCAAGCTTTGTTTTGAAAAAAATGAACACAAAAAAACTGGATGAATCTATTCATCCAGTACACTTCGCCACTCTATTACATCCCACCTATTATCCCTTCCAAATACTCTTTGAATTTCTGGCTTTCTTCCTCTGGGAAGCAAATGGTGGCTCCTATGCCTGTGAGCCAGCCATATAGCTGAGGGGATACAGCTACAGAAATACGTGCCTTTAGGTGGGTATCTCCATCTGCTCTTACATCTATTTCAGAGCCGAACTTGTCTAAGACAACGCCAATTAGTCTCTGCTCAAATCTGATTGTCACAGTTCTTTCATCCCCGGCAAACATGCTTATATGCTGCCTGGCATACTCATGGGGATTTAAATTATTGATTACATCAATTCCATTTCTCTCTTCTGATAGTTCCTCTGCTGAAATCATTTTGTCCACACGGTAATGTCTTATGTCAAGTGCATCCTCATCATAGGCAACCAGATAATAATTCTCGTCATTTCTAAGCAAAAATGCCGGGCTTACCCTGTATACCTTGCCTCCATGTCTGGGCTTTAGCTCCTTGGTGAGAGTCCAGTCCTGGTATTTGAATGACATTTTTTTATTATCGTCCAGGCATTGATAAATAACATCTATGGTGTAAAAAATTTTTTCGTTACCTTTTACTCTTTTTTCTGGCACAACCACTTGACGTTGAAGCTGGGCGGCATCATCAATGCTTGCCATGCTGGATATTTTATCCACCAGCTCCTTTGTTTTTTTCTGAGATATAAACTTTGATGCACCCACTGCGTCTACAAGAAGTTTTAGCTCCGCCAATTCAAAGATACGGCTGGCAATATAATAGCCCTTTGCACCTTTTACCACATCTATACCAGCCTCCATCAAAGTGTCCATATCCTTGTAGACTGTCTTTCTTTCAGCAGCTATACCTCTGGCTTTTAGCCTTCTAGTCATTTCTATGGCGTTTATCTGATGATTCTCGTCGCTTTCGTTCATGAGAATCTGATATTCATTTAAAATTTTGTATTTTTGTCCTCCAACGTGTGGCATATACATTCCCCCAACTATTTTTACTTGCGCTATCTTGTGCTATAATATCTGATTATAAAAGATTTAATTTTTGATTTAAAGGATATATATGAGTAGACAAGATTTTTACAATAAATGCAGACAGGACTATCCCACATTCACTTATCAGGGATATTCCTACGAATTAGCTGATGACGAAATCAGTATGGTGTTTGATTTTTCCATAGATGGGCTGTCACAGTTTCATCCCACTTGGAGAATTCCACGGATACACGAAATAAAAGATTTAGACGAAAGCCTGATAGATGAAATGGTTTTCTCCTTAGGTATGGTGGAGCTTATAAGCTACTGGAAAATAACCTGCAGTCCTACCGTTGTTATAAATGACAGGTTGCTTTCGCCTGAGCAGATTAACTGGTGGAAGAAACTGTACTGGGGAGGTCTTGGGGAATTTTATTATACCAATGGTATTGAGGAGACCTTGGACAATTTTATGACTGTCACCTGCAAAGGCACAGTAAAAAGCAACGCTCCTAAATATACCACCAGAAACGACATAGTATCAGGTGAATTGCCAAAGGTGTTAATCCCTGTAGGCGGTGGCAAGGATTCCGTTGTATCTATCGAGCTTTTAAAGGACAAGACTAATGTAAATTGCTACGTGATAAATTCCAGAGGAGCCACAGATGCCACTGTTGAAGTGGCTGAGCTTACTGATAGCACTATTTATGCCAAACGTACACTTGATAAAAATATGCTTGATTTAAATAAAGAGGGATATCTAAATGGTCACACTCCATTTTCTGCCCTGGTGGCTTTTTCAAGCATCATCGCTGGCTACATAAATGGGCTTTCATTTGTTGCTCTGTCAAACGAATCCAGTGCAAATGAATCCACCGTTGCAGACAGCTATGTAAATCATCAGTATTCAAAAAGCTACGAGTTTGAAGAGGACTTCCGATACTACGAGCGCACATTTATAGGAAGTGGCGTTTACTATTTCAGTTTTTTGCGACCACTTGCAGAGCTGCAGATTGCCATGCTTTTTTCCAATTTCAAAAAATACCACGGCATTTTTAAAAGCTGTAATGTGGGAAGCAAGCAGGATATATGGTGTGGTCATTGCCCCAAATGCCTATTCGTCTACATAATTCTATCTCCATTTCTTACTCTTGAAGAGTTGGATGGGATATTTGGCAAAAGGCTATTCGAGGATGAAACTCTCATGGAGGATTTCGATAAGCTGTCTGGTATTCTTCCAGAGAAGCCTTTTGAATGCGTAGGTAGTCGCGATGAAGTGAACGCTTCTATTTGGGAAACAATTCGTATATACGAATCCAAGAGTATTCCTTTGCCTGCTCTGCTAGAACATTACAAGCAAGCGGATACTACTGCCTCGTCATGCTTCACCGCCATCACAAGCAGCTACTCCAAAGAGCATGGATTGAATGAATACTTTGAAAATATTATTAAGGACGCTTTAAAACAAAATGAAAGAAACAATTAGAAATCTTGTAAAAGATAAAAAGGTATTAATATTAGGTTTTGGTAGGGAAGGTCAATCAAGTTTCAGGCTTATTTCCTCTGTAGGAGGTTACAGCTGCCTTGATATCGCTGATGCAAATGCAGTCAGCTCCGACCTTACCGCTATGCACAATGTAATCACTGGCGCAGATTATTTAGACTGCCTTGATGATTATGATGTGGTCTTAAAAAGCCCTGGCATTGTGCTTCCAAAAGATATAACAGAATACAAATGCCATATCACCTGTCAGGCAGATTTGTTTTTAATGGTTTATGGTGCTCAGACAATAGGTATCACTGGCACTAAAGGCAAATCCACCACTTCCTCACTGCTGTATCACATATTAAAGGAATGTGGGAAGGATGTTTTATTTGGAGGAAATATTGGTCTACCTATTTTCGATATCACAGACCAGATTCATCCACGTACCATTATTGTGTTTGAGCTTTCCTGCCATCAGCTTGAGTATGCACATTACTCACCTTCAAAGGCAATACTTCTAAACCTCTACGAGGACCACTTAGACCACTATGGCACGGTGGAAAAATATTGGAACGCTAAAAAGAATATATACAAAAATCAGGGCTACTGTGATTTTCTTTTCTGTAATCCACAGTTTCTACCAAAGGCTGGTGAATGCAAGGCAGCTGTTATAAAGGTAAAGACAGGTGACCTTCCTTTTTCATCCTTTGAGGAGATTGAGGGAGTCACACTTCGCGGCAGCCACAATTTATTCAACACAGCTTTTGTGTATGATGTTTGCCGCAGATATGATATTTCAGATGAAGAATTTATAAAAGCCTTGTCAAGCTTCAAAACTCTTGCCCACAGACTTCAGTTTATAGGCAAAAAAAATAACGTGGACTACTATGACGATTCCATATCTACCACTGTAGAGTCAGCAATCAGTGCTGTTCGCGCCATTTCAAATGCAGGCACCATTCTGCTAGGGGGAATGGATAGAGGCATAGACTATGACCCTCTTGTGGAATTTTTACCTACCACCAGATTAGAGCACATTATTCTGATGTACGACAGTGGAAAAGTGATTTTAGAAAAATTAAAAGCCACTGCCTCAGATGATTTTATGGGTAAGGTTCACTATATAGAAGAGTTGGCTGATGCATGCTCCTTTGTAAAAGAAAATGCCAGCCCTGGAACAGCCGTCATATTATCCCCTGCTGCTGCAAGCTACGGACATTTCAAAAATTTTGAGCAACGTGGAGATTTCTTCAAGGAACAGATTGGTTTGTAATGAGGTAGAATTATGCCAAGATTAACACTTAATACAGATGGACCTATAGTAAAGCATTGCGTGAAATGCGGCTGTCGCATTCCCCTCAGCTCACCATATGAAAAATGTAAAGAGTGTATGAAAAATGAACTCTTTCCCAAAGTGAAAGAGTTCATTCTAAATAACTATGATGTTAATGAATTAATGGTTGCAGATGAGTTTGGTATTGATACAGCTCTCATCCATGAATGGGTAAAAGAAGGGCATCTGGAATACAAAACTAAATACGGCTATCATGACAAGTAAAATATACAGTCTGCCTATCATCAGCAATTTTATGAAGGAGTTTCAACGACTCCTTTATTTTTTTGTCATCTAAATTTGTAAATGGGTCATCTAAAATAAGTATTGGCTTTTCATCTGGATACAGCACATCCACAAGAGCCAGTCTTGAGCACAGTGCCACCAAATCCTGATATCCTTGTGAGAGATAATCAGCTCCTTTGGTGCTACCTGCAAAGCTCAGCTTAATATTCAAGTCCATGTCCAGCTCAAAATCATCTATTGCATAGCCTGACTGAGTGCCTTCGCCTTCAATAAGGCTTAAGTATTTGTGCAGACCATTTTGCAGGGGCTCCATGTATTTTAACTGGAAGCTTGCTCTGGCACGATTAAGAAAATTCTCGGTCTTTGCCAGAATATCTGCTTCCTTGCGGTATTCCTTTTCCTTTATCTCCAGGCGTTCTATCTGCTCTGCAATATCACCTAGCCTTTCAACATCTTCTAGAGCCTGTGAAAGATTTTCCTTTTCTTTGATAATCTGCTTGTTCAAATCCATCATCTGCTCATCAAGTATTGCCTGCTGCTGTTGCAAATCATCCACTGATTTGACATCCTCATTCACATCAAACTCAGTTTCAAATAGCTTCACCTCTGCTTTTAACTCAGTTATTCGTTCTTCGATAGCTTCGTAGGCATGCTTCTTCAAGCCTATGCTTTGAATTGCCTCGGCACGACGCAGGCCTTCCTCTATAGGAAAACGTTTTAACACATTTTCAATGTCAGAGGTCATTGTGTTTATAGAATTTTCGTGGCTCAGTATTTCTTCCTGAGACTCAAGATACTTTGTGTACCTATCTGCATCCTTTTTTAGCTTGGCAAGAAATTCGTATTCTCCGCCCATCTCATACAAATTGATTCCATAGTGAACTGCAAAGGGCTGTATCTTGGTGTAAAGCTCTAACTGCAAATCTGCCAGTTCATCCAATGTGTCCTCAGATTCCTGATGGCGGGAATTTTCCTCATCCATCAAATGCCTGTACTGATCCAGCTTTCGCCTGATTTCATACACATTTTCCTGCATACTATCTGCTCTGGTAAGCAAGAAATTAGACAGAAAATCCTCGCACTCTTCCTCAAGCTCTGCCAGCTCTCCTTTATCAATATCAAGAGCCTCTTCCTCTTCTGAAACACGTTCCTCATAGTCCTTATAGGATTTTAGCTTTTCATGGTGTGCTCTTCTGCCGCTGATTATTAAAAATGCTATATCTAAAAGTACTGCTGCAAAGCTGGCGATTTCTACAACCATTCCCACTTCATCAGCCATATATCTTTTAAACACCACCCCTGTCAGGATGAAAATAATCAGCAGAATCGCTCCTAATATTTGCCAAACTGTTATAGTCTTTTTTCTGTTGATTTTCTCATTGGCATCTCTTTCAGCTTTAAGGGCAATGAGCCTTTCATTGCTCTGGCTGATACGGGCAGAAAGCCCTGTGATTCTGGTAGTCTGTCTTTCGATATGGGACAATTGCTCATCTGTAGGCACTAGCTTGTCAAAGAAAAATTTCAGTTCTGTAAGCTGTTTTGAGGATTCCTCTGGAAGCTTTGAATGCTCAGCCTTTGCCCTGAGCTCTGCCAGGTTTGATGCCATCTTGTTCCATATGGCAAATTCTGACTCATCTGGCACTCTTTCCTCAAATGGTAAAGCAAACACTGGTGGCTCTTTTGCCACTTCCTCTGTAAGAGCCTTCAAGGCTCTCTCATGAACAGCCAAATCTCTTTCTGTTTGTTCTAGCATAACCAGCTCTTCATCTGAGGGCAAGCCCACGGCAAAAAACTTATTTAACTCAGCAAGCTTCTCCTCCTCAGCCTGAAGGTTTTCTTTATGTATTTTGTAAGCTCCCAGTTCCTGCTCTTTTTTGCTTTGCCTTTGTATCTCCTCTGCCAGTTTAGCCTTGGCAGTATTTAGCCTTTCTAAGTTGTCCTGTTTTTCACCAACCATCTGCCCCATGGCTTTGACGCTTTCTTCTACAGCAGGGAGTTTTTCATATTCTTCCTTGCATCTGCTGATTTCCTGCTTGATACCATAGAGCTTTCCCGGGTTAATTTTGCTGTTTCTTAAATATTCAGCCTTGGCATCCTTCACACTTTTTAATGCCACGTCGAAATTGCTTATATCATCTCTGGCAGAAGACAGATTTCCCATTTTTGCATTCAAGGAATCTGTCATGGCTGTGCCTAAGGAAAGCTGTGGGATATAAACACTTTTTTCAAAGGAATCTCTATCCACTCTGAAAAGCTCTTCTCCTATATCCTCTGTGTAGTCGGCACTTAAAAGCCCTGTCTCATTGTCATATAAAGCAAATGTATCGTCCTTATCCGTCTTGCCAAAGGTACGTTCAATTCGATACTGCCTGTTCTTTGAGGCAAACACAATATTTCCACCACACAGACTGCCGTCCCATGGAAGATAATGATTGCGCTCAAGCAGCTTCTTTTTAGTGTTTGGGGAATACTCCAACCCATAGAACATAGCCTTTATAAATACTGAAAATGTAGTCTTTCCCCAGCCATTCTCCTGTAGAATGGGATTAAAACCATCATTAAACTCATATGAAAAATTTTCAATTTTGCCAAAATGGGCAATATAACAAGAAATAAGCTTCACTATATATCCTCCCCCATTATGGCTCTGATGCCAATTTCTATTACCTTTGCCTTTTCATCTTCATCCATATCGGATGCCTGAACCAGCCTCACAAATTCACCCTTTAAGCTCTTGTCATATTTGAAGCTTTCATAATCTACAAGAGTACGGGTTCTGTCATAACATTTTACAAAGAAAAATTTATTCTCAAATAGACGGACAAATCGGATAACATCCAGTTCGTCATCCAGCTCTCTTTCCCCATGCAAAACAAATTTCACTAAATCCTGCTCGTCCACATCCAAAAGCAGCTCCCTTGTCTTTGACGCCACAGCCGCCAAATCCATATCTGGGGTCACATCCACATTTATTTCATGTAGTCTTCTGAGAGCAAAAGGAATAAACTCTGAGGAAATAACACCGTCTTCGATTTCCATAAGAACAAAGCCTTTATCACCTGTCTCATCAAATCCACGGCCCTCCAGACAGCCTGGATAGCAATACACTCCTCTTTCGTCCAACTGCTCATATATGTATTTATGAACATGACCTAAAGCCATGTAATCTATAAACTTGCCTTTGAATGCAGATGTGTTTATAATCTGCGCTCCATCCTTGCCATCATAGTCTGACTGCTGCCCATGGAGCATGACTATATTTGTGCTGGCTGAATCAAGCACCAGCCTCTGTGCCATGGTAGACACATTTGTGGCATTCAACTCCATACCTGTAATGACCACATCCTCACAGGTGTAGCTAGTCCAGCCTTTATCATTGAACATATGAAAATTAGAAGGTATGTCATCTATACCCTCTTCCATAAAATCGCATCTATCATGGTTGCCTTTCAGATAATAAAAGTCAATTTCAGGATTTGCTGTGATTTGCTCTACTACACGTTTTTTAACGTCTTTTCTGATGTGGGTCTTGTCAAACAAATCCCCTGCTATCAAAATAGCTCTAACCTGATTATCCCTGGCGTACTCCACCATTCGCTCGTAGGTCTCCACCAGCTCCATGCGTCGCAAGCTCGCTTGCTCTTTATCAAGATTGCTTTCCATTTTGGAATCTAAGTGCAGGTCTGCACAATGAATTATCCTCATACATTTCTTCTCCACGCTTAAAACATTTTATCACATTTATGATTGCTTGTAACTAGGTAGCTGTGGCTTCGGCAGCGTAAATTTGTACTCGGAAATCACAGAAAAGACTATCCCTGTGTTTTTGT
>CAMNPQ010000038.1 GCA_946548305.1 uncultured Pseudobutyrivibrio sp. | reverse complement strand
TTATGAAATTATGTCGGGAAAGTAGAAAAATTATGGCGGCTTTTGCAATTGCAAATGTCGCTTATTTTTTGCATAATATCATTGTCCGAAACCGAACAATATAATGATGAGCGTTTGTCATTTTAATAAGGAGGTAAAACATGGAAGAAAGACCATCTTTAGAAGAAATTTTTGGCAGCTATATGCCATACAAAGTTACAGATAATACATGGGTGCTTAGTTTCATGAATGGCAGTGAGTATATGTATTTGCTTGAAGGAACCGAAAAAGCACTTTTAATTGACACGGGTTATGGAGCAGGAAATCTTAGGCAGTGTGTTGAGGGGCTTACAGATAAGCCTATACTTGTAGTCAACACACATTTTCATCCTGACCATTCCGCTGGAAATGGAGAATTTGAAGAAGTGATGGTTGCAGCTGACTGGGAGATTGACGCACCATCCGTAAACATACCCGGGCAAATTCCTTTTGATATTTCACAGCTTCCACATGCTGATTATAAAAAGGTGATTATAGGTGAAGGAGATGTTATTGATTTAGGTGGACGTATAATAAAAGTAATGGATGTTGCCCCAGCCCATTGCAATTCCAGTCTGTTTTTCTATGATGAAGCTAATAACATGATTTTTGTAGGGGATGAAATAGAAGCAGGTCAGGTAAATATGTTCGACAACTCCTGCAACCCTGATGCACCATACGAAATAAATTCCAGATTACAAAATATGAAAGCAAATTGTGAAAGGATAAAGGCTTTAAAACCCAAATATATTTTTCCAAATCACAACGGTACCCCCATTGCTTCCAGCTATTTAGATGATTTCATAGGTCTGATTGATGGAGTATATTCAGGTAAAGCTAAAATAGAGGACAAGCTGAATCATAAATATATAGAAATGGACCCAAAAGCTCCTACACTTTGCCGAGTAAGATATGGCAAAGCCAGCATCTTTATTAAAAAAGATTTATTAATGACAGTGTATGGTAGTAAATATTGATTTCTTGTGGGCTACTTACAGACAGCCATGTAATTATTGCTTTCTATATTCATTGGGCATACATCCAGTGATTTTTTGGAAAATTCTTCTAAAATTGTTTGTGGATGAATATCCCACTTCTAAAGCGATTTGTTCTACGGACAAGTCGCTTTTTTGTAATAGATTTTCGGCCTGTTTAATTCGATGCAGCTGGATATTTTCCATAAAGGTTTTACCAGTAGCTTTCTTTATAATTCTTTGAAGCTGGCGTTCACTATATCCAAAAAAATCGGATAGTTCTTTTAATGTAACTGAGGCAAAGTGCTCCTCCATATAATGAAGAATGAAGACTAAATTATCATCAACCTGTTTTGAAGTGGTTGGTACATACACATCTTTTTCATGATTACGAAGCAGCATTGCAAAAAATTCTGCTAAAATGGCATTTAAAAGCTGCTTTTTAAATCTGCCCTCACTAGAATATATGCCCTCTGCTTTTTCTATAATGCCATCCAATTCCATATCAGCCCCAGCGTGAAAGATAAGATAGGGAAATTCATCACTGTGATATATTACATGGGCAAAAAACTGTGACAGGATATCGGCTTCACTAAATAAACCAAGAAAATACTGAGCAAATGTGCTATGACGAATGACAATATTATATGCAATATCATCATCAGAAAAGGCTAATAGTGCATGAACTGTGCCAGGTGAATGAAAACAAAAATCACCTTCATTAAGAGTTACAGTCTCACCATTTATGTAATTAATGCAGTTTCCATGTTTGACATATACTATTTCGAAAAATTCATGGCTGTGCAAAAAGGCTGGCATATATCTTGGATGACGAATAAAAGAACAATCCAATTCTGCAGGGATGAAATTTTCTTCAGAAAACGCCCCAGTAGAGTTGCCCTTTGAATTAAAAGCCTCGTTTAATAGGGTCTGAATTTCTTTTATATCATAGGTAGTAGAATCACCTTGATGTTTTTTTATGTATTCGGCTTTGAAAGCAATTTCTTCTTTGTTTAAAGGGAGTGTATGCATTGCAAAATCCTTTCTTCTGACAACCTCTTGAAAACAATAAATATCATAACACAGTGATGTCGCAAATGATATCATGTGTGACGTAATTAATTCTTTTTTAAGCGATTATCTGATGATATTATTCGCCTATAGAAACAATTTTAAGTTTTTTAGGAGGAGAATATAATGTCGGATTTTGCAAGTAACAGAAACTTTGATGTCGTATCAGACCAAAGGGTGGACAAGCATCTAATCAAAGCCGAAAAAGAAGGTGGCGCAAAATTTACTTTTTTCTGGGCAGCATCTGCTAATGGTACTGCTCAGTTAATGAGTGCAACAGTTGCCACATTTGTATCTGCATTTATGACAGATGTTATGCTGATACCAGCAGCTATGTGTTCACTTATTATGCTTATTTCTACAGCATGGGATGCAATAAATGACCCTATCATGGGTGTTATTGCAGACAGAACCAGTACTAAGTGGGGAAAGTATAGACCATGGCTTATTCCAGCCCCCATACTTCTTACTATTTTTTCAGTATTAATGTGGTTAAATCCAGATTTGCCAACTACAGGCAAAGCAATATTCTTTCTTGTGATGTACATTGGCTATGGAATGACCACTACTATGTACACTATGCCCCATGTGGCACTTTTACCTGCATGTGTGAAAAATGATGAGGACAGAAATAAAGTCATACACTTAGGCGCAATATTTAGTACATTGGCTTTTTCATTCGCCTCATCATTCACTACTCAAATCACAGCTTTCTTTGAGAATAATTTGGGAGTACAAAATGGATATGTGCCTATGATGCTCATTTATGGAATACTTTCCATGGTTACATTCTGGGGTTTGTTTAGCTCATCAAAGGAAAAATATGTAGTAGAGACAGAGGAAAAGGCTTCGGCAAAAGAAATCTTCAAGGTGCTTGGAGATAAGGCAATCTGGCCACTTGTTGTAATCTGGCTTACATTCTTTATTGGTTATGGACTGAACTTTTCATCAGCAGTTTATTACCTTACATACTATATGGCAAACCCTGGTCTTATTACACCATTTTTCTTGATGAATACAGTGACAGGATTTATTTCTATAGGATTTTTATTTCCTTTATTCATGAAACTATTTAAAGGTCCACACAATGTATTTAAGGTTACACTTGTTGTTAGTATAATTTGTTATGCAATACTTTTTGTCTTTGGAAGCAAGAGCATTCCTTTGATGTTTGTATTGTCAGGATTTGTAAATCTTTTTACCACATTACAATTTGCTCTTATTCAAGTGCTTATAAATGATGCTATTGATTACACTCAATGGAAAACAGGTCACAGCTCTAATGGAGTGGTTGCATCTATCAAGGGATTTGCCCAGAAATGTGGCAATACAATCACAAGCTCAGGAATGCTTGCAATTCTCGCAATAGCAGGTTATGTTCCAAATGCTATCGGAGCAGAACCAGCCAGCGCAATGTTTGCCATTAATGCAATGAGATTTGGTGTACCTATCGTATTTGCGATAATTCAAATCCTATGCCTAAGCAAGGATCCTGCAATTATTCACAAGGCAGAGATTGATGCAATGAAAGCGGCTCAGTAGAAGTAATACTTTAACATTTCATTACAAAAGCCCACAAACCTTAAAAGGCTTGCGGGCTTTTTTTTTACTTTGCCGTCGCAAGAATAGCCATATATGGCTTTCCTGGTAAATCCACCTTTACACTTCCCGTAACATTTTCAAGCACTACATTTCTTGTCATATTCCATGTGTCTATGACTTCCACATCATATTTCTTGTCCTCTGGAAGCTTCAGGTTGGCAAACGCCTGGCAACGCTGGTACAAATAATTAAGTATTACGCCTTTATCCTCTGTACACGCCTTATATTCATGCTCAAATGTCTGCAATACCACCTGCTCCATTGGGTCTGCCATTGCTAAAGCAGCCTGAAAGCTTCTGCCAGCTGGAGAGCTTGTAAATATTTCTTTCACTTCATCTGGAAGATTATCCATAAATTCAAATGGTGCTTCTTTATATGCCTTCAGTGGTGATGGGAGACTTTCTACTATATCTCTTAAAAGCTTTATGCGCTCAGGTGATTTCCCCTGAAGCTTTCCCCCCTTTGCCCACCAGACTATGTCATTGTCATCTAAGAATGTCTCGCCATGTGTGCAGTATGCTCCGCTGGCAATTGCCATCCAAAATCTGGCGGTCATTTCCTCACCGGAAAGATTTCCCCAGGCTTCTGGAAGATTTCCTTCATAACAGCATTCATCAACGCAAATAGGCTTGTTGTACTTTTCTATTCTATCTGCCACATAGCACAGATTTTTTATCTGGTATGAGCCATGGGTAATATTTTTTCTACCCATATCCCATGTCTTAAAGCAATTGTGGTTTGAAATAAGATGACCTTTTGGATTGTGACTAGCCACAAATTCCTCGATTTCATACCATTCCTCCATACTGATTTCTGACAGTAGCAAATCGTATTCATTTGCAAGAGACCACCACACATTGTCTAAATCCCCAAGTCTCTTCAAGCAATATTCCAAATATTTCAGGTTATCCTCCTGTGGCATTGTTGCAAAGCCCCAGTTGTCATAAGAATGAAACAGCACTAAATCTGCCTGGATTTCCATTTCATCCAGTCTCTTTATAACAGCCTCCAGATTATCCCAGTATTCCTTTACAGGCTTTTGGGGATTCCAGCTTCCATCCTCTCTTTTTTCAAATGGATAAAACCGTGGCTCGTTGTTATTGTACTGATAATGCTTTGGGAACACACACATTCTCACTTTATTAAATGGAGCATTTTTTAAAGTCTCAAAGGTCTGCTCCATAAGCTCTGGAGTCTGGTGTGCCAAAGCATAAATTGTAGTACCAAATGGATAAAAAAATGTTCCATCCTCGTACTCAAAATGTGAATCTACTGCTTTTACCATTCCATGTTTACTCATTTTTCTTCTCCTTATACACTTATGCTTTTATTCAGAAAATATTTTTAACTTTGCAAATAAATGCTCCTAGCGTTTTATAGTGGTTGCAACCGCCTCTCTCCAGCCAGCATATTTATTTGCTGCCTTGGTTTTATCCATGGCTGTTTCAAATACAGTTCTTTTCATTTTAGAAAAAATATCTTCATGCCAAATTCCAATGGATAAGCCTGCTAGGTATGCAGCACCTATTCCAGAAAGCTCCTCCTGATTTGGAACTAATACTTTCGTGCCTGCTATATCACTTTGGAATTGCATTAAATAACCATTTTTTGTAGGACCTCCGTCCACTCTAAGCTCTGATAATTCTATGCCAGAATCATCCTTCATAGCATTTATTATATCAGTTATCTGATAGGCTATGCACTCTAAAGCTGCCCTTACAATTTCAGGTCTTCTAGTGGTTCTATCCATTCCTACTATGGAAGCCTTTGCTGAAGAATCCCAGTATGGAGCACCTAGTCCTGAAAAAGCAGGCACGAGATACAGTCCATCATCCTTATTTGCTTTAAGTGCCAGGCTTTCTGTATCTCCTGCACTTTCAATCAGTTCCAAATCATCCTTGAGCCAGGTGATAACAGCTCCTGTATAATTCAAGTTTCCCTCTAGCACATATTCTACCTTGCCATCAATGGACCACGCCAGGGATGTGACTAGACCATGGCTACTAAGCTTTGGCTTAGTTCCTATGTTCATCATAATAGATGAGCCTGTTCCATAGGTAGCTTTTGCCGAACCCTCACTTCTACAGTTTTGACCAAAAAGTGCCCCGTGGCTGTCACCTAGCACTCCTTGAATAGGTATAGGTTCACTAAAGAGTCCTTCGAAATCTGAATAGCCAAAGCATGCATTTGAATCTAAGACATTTGGCATATCCTCTGGATTTATGCCGAAAAGCTCACATATTTTTTCATCCCATTTTAAATCAAATATATTAAATAGCTCGGTACGGCTTGCATTGGAATAATCTGTGGCATAGCTTTCACCTTTTGTCAGACGATAAATGAGATAGCTATCCACTGTGCCATGGCAAAGCTCATGCTTCTTTTGCTTTTCTTTTGCCCCCTTTGTGTTGGAAATCAACCATGCTATTTTGGCTGCTGGAAAATATGGTGACAGCTTCAATCCTGTCTTTTGAAAAACCATATCTGCAGCTGCCTTTACATCATCCCTCTCACAGATTTCTGTGGCTCTGGAACACTGCCAAACCACAGCATTGTTCATTGAAAGACCTGTGTTTCTATCCCACAGGATGCTGGTTTCTCTCTGGTTGCTGAGCCCCACACCTGCCACCTGTTCAGGACTTACATTTGCCTTTGCCAGCACACCTCTTGTAACCTTTATTACATTCTCATAGATTTCTTCAGGGTCATGACTAACCCATCCCTTTTCATTTACTATCTGCTTATGAGGTGCATCTACTCTACACATCAAAGTGCCATTCTCATCAAAGAGCAGAGCCTTTGTACCCTGTGTGCTTTGATCAATCGATATTACATACCGCATTTACGATACCCTCCGCATTTAAACCATAGTAGTTAAATACATCCTTTGATTTTCCTGTAATCACATGGTCGTCAGGAAGAGCCAGCTGAATAACCTTTGTTGGTCTGTTTGCTGCTACTACCGATGCCACCATAGAACCTAGTCCACCAAAAGGTGCATGCTCTTCAATGGATACCACTAAATCAGCATTTTCCACTGCATTTATAAGTCCTTTTTCATCAAATGGCTTAAGGCAATACATATCAAGAACTGTAACAGATATATCCTTGTCCTTTAGTAGCTGTGCTGCATCTAAAGCAGGGCGAACCATTTCTCCACAAGCCACTAACACAACCTTTTTATTTCCATTTGCTTCATATTTATGAACAGTAGCTTTGTCCATTTCAAATGGAGTATCAGACTCTGAGTAAATATCCTCCACCGGGTTTCTGCCTACTCTCACATATGCTGGCTTTTCATCCTGTAAGAGTGACTCTATCAGCTTTGCTGTCTGAAATCTGTCGCTTGGCAGATACACTCTCATATTTGGGATAGCCGACATGGCTGCAATATCCTGAGCACTGTGATGACTCATTCCCAGCTCACCATAGCTGATGCCTCCACTGATACCAATGAGTTTTACATTTGTATTGGAATATGCCACATCCACCTTTGCCTGCTCATAAGACCTGGTGCTTAAAAAACATGCCGGTGAAAAACAGAAAGGTTTCTTTCCCACATGAGCCATTCCTGCTGCAATACTAACCAGGTTTTGTTCGGCTATACCCACTTCCACTGATTGATCTGGAAATTCGTTGAAAAAAGGAGTCATTGAGGCAGAACCTCTTGAATCTGAGCAAAGGGCAATTATATCCCTGTCAGCCTTGGCATGAGCCATTAATGTTTCACAGATTGCCTGTCTATTTGGAATCTTATTCATTTACAATTGCCTCCTTTCTTTCATCAATAGCCTTTATAATCATTTCGTATTCTTCCTCATTTGGAACGTGATGATGCCAGCTGGCTTTGTTTTCCATCACTTCACCACCGCCAAAGCCTTTTATCGTATTTGCGATAATGCATGTAGGTTTATCTGTCACTGTCTTTGCAGCCTCAAATGCATCATGCATAGCCTCGATGCTATTACCATTTGCCTCTATTACATTCCAGCCAAAGCTTCTAACCTGAGACTTTAGATTTTCGTGGGTCATAACCTCCTCTGTAGTGCCAGAAATCTGCAAATGATTCCTATCTACCACAGCACACAGATTGCCAAGTCCAAAATGTCCTGCTGCCATAAAGCCTTCCCAAACAGAACCTTCGGCAAGCTCTCCATCACCCATAACTGTGTACACACGACTTTTTCTATTATCCTTTTTACATGCCAGGGCAATTCCCACAGAAACTGGAAGACCATGTCCCAATGAACCCGAATTCATCTCAATGCCATCAATCTCATTATTTGGATGACCAATAAACTTAGAGCCAAACTGTGAAAATGTATCCACCAGCTCCTTAGTATCAAAAAAGCCCTTATCAGCCAAAACTGCATAATAGCTTTCCACAGAATGACCTTTGCTCATAATAAAATAGTCTCGATTTAAATCATCCTTATTTTCAGGGCTGATATTCATCTGGTCAAAATACAGTGTAACCAGGGTCTCCATCACAGAGAAATCGCCACCGATGTGACCGCCCCCTGACTTCATAATCATATCAACAACAACCTTGCGCAAATCCAAGGCCTTTATAGCCAATTCCTTATTATTCATAATCTACCTCTTATAATAATTTACTCCGCTGCCTGAGTTGGTTTCTCGCTGGTTACTGTCTCAAGCCTAAGTTTGTCTTCGTCGACTGACACGTCTCCTCCGACAAAACTTAGAGCTTGATACATACCAGCTATTGCAACGCTCTCGCTCTGTGAAAAATAATTCACCTTCCCAGGCAGCTCATCAAAATCCGTTGTCTCTCTCAGCGTAAGCCTGTAGGTAACAAGCTGTACTCTTCTCAGCGTAAGCCTGTAGGTAACAAGCTATAATATTTCTTTGTGAGACGTTCTGTCGAACGAAGAAATCATTATGCTTGTAACCGTAACAGGCGTAGTCTTTAGATACAGTGAATTTTATCCAGCACTTGCTGCTCTACGTCGTCGTAGAGGTCAGGCTTGATGCCTAGGTATTTACAGGCTTCGTAGAGCACAGGCACTACGTCCTGGTGTATGCCTACGCAGTGGTGAATGTATGGTCCTTCTACGATTTTGGCTTCAAGACGAGGCCAGTTTTCCACCTCTACCCAGAGGTAGGTACCCTTTGTGTAAGGTCCATCGATTCCTTTGGCGTTGCCTAAAAGTAATGAGTATTCCCCTTCGTCGCCGTCAAATCTGGCAAGAGTCAAAAGCCCGTGCTTTGCTTCCGCCTCTACTGCTCCTGGATGGTCAAATGCCAAAGGATATCCAATAGTAGGCTTGCAACCGGCACATGAAATAGGCCATGGACCGCAGTGCTGTAAAAGCTCTCCGTTGTCGTTGTCGGGATGTCTTACAGTCCAGTCTGCGAAAAAGCTGCGGCTTTCGTCCATGCCTGCTGCCTCCACCATGAGGGCTGTAATAGCTCCATGTATATCTGTCTCACATACTACTGGAAAGCCTTCTTCGTTTAAGAGGGAATTTGCCGCACAAGGCATGATTCCTATTTCAGACTGAAGAGCATTCCAACACTGGATTGCTCCTGCGTTGCAGCCGTATTTGTCTGCCAGGTTTCTCATGGCTACCTTTAATGCTGCCACGTTTTCAAGCTGCTCATCATTTATTCCTATATTAAAATGAGCCTTGCAATACTGGATGGTTTCTGCCACCTTTGTGCCTTCTTCCTTGGCTGCCTTGATTTCTGCTGTAAGCTCTGGAAGAGGAATAGGAGCCAGCTGAATGTTGAATTTTTCCAGCAGTTCTCCCTCGTTGCACATGGTTGACCAAAAATCAAATGGACGAGGTCCAATCTGAAGAATTCTTGTGCTTCTAAATGTCTTCACCACATTGCAGATACGAAGGAACTGTCTTACACCCCTTTCAAAGGATTCATCCTCTAAATTGCAGTTTGTGAGATATGTAAATGGCACTTTAAATCTTCTGAGCACCTTTCCTGTGGCAAAAATGCCACATTGGCTGTCACGAAGTCTTACGCCTTTTTCGTCAGGTCTTTCATCTCTTGGTCCCCAAAGAAGTACCGGCAGTCCCATACTCTTTGCAAGACGTGCTACCTCGTACTCTGTCCCAAAATTTCCATGAGGGAAGAAAAGTCCATCCACACCTGCTTTTCTAAATTTTTCCTCTATCTTTATTCTGTCTGCCTCATCATGTAAAAGTCCGTCCTCTGCTATATCATCAATGTCTACAAATTCAACACCCATGCTTTTTAATTTGTCTCTGGTATAATTCGCATACTCCACTGCTGCCGGTGCGCTGAAAATGCTTCTTCTTGTAGGTGCAAAACCAAGTTTTATGTTTGCCATATTATTCCTCCTTACACTTTGAATTTTAACAAGTTAAAACTCATCTATTACTTTGACTCTTTTTCATAATATAACTTGATTTTTACTTTATTAATATGGATAATAAAGTAAATATAACTTTATTTTCACTTTATTTATATTGGAGGAAATTTATGTCTATCACTGCAAAGGAACTGGCTACAAAGCTAGGAATTAGCGCAACTGCCGTGTCCATGGCTTTAAACAACAAACCAGGAGTCAGCACTGAAACCAGACAAATGATAATAAAAGCTGCGGAGGAAGCAGGCTTTGATTTCACTAAAATAAAGTCTACGGATAAAATCAGCGGAAATATCTATGTGATTTTTTATAAAGCCAGCAATGCCATTCTTTCCTACACTCCCATATTTGACGAACTATATGAAGGTGTAAAAGGGGAATGTCAAAAGAATAAAATAGGCACCAGACTGGTGCAGTTCAATGAAAAAACAGATGCTTTAGAAGAACTGTTTGAAGATTTAAGATTAAATGATTGCATTGGAATAGTCCTTGTGGGAACAGAGATTTCCAAAGATATTTGCCAGAAATTTATAGGCCTTGGCATTCCTTTCACGCTCCTTGATTCATATTTTGAATCCCTTGATTGTAACAGCGTGCTTATTAACAATTCTCAAGGAGCCTATGTTGCCACCAACTATTTAATAGGTGTCACAGGTTCTCAGCCTGGTTATTTACAATCCAGCTATCCAATATACAATTTTGAAGCCAGACAGGATGGATATTTTAAGGCAATAAAAGAGAACGGGATGTCAAAATCCCGTTCTATAATCCACAAGCTTTCCCCTTCAATCGAAGATGCCATGGCTGATATGCTAGAGCTTTTAGATGATGGGGCAGATGTTGCCAAATGCTATTTTGCCGACAATGATGTGATTGCCATCGGTGCAATGAAGGCCTTCAAGCTAAGGGGCTATAAAATTCCAGATGATATTGCAATCATAGGCTTCGACAATATCTCCGAGGGAAGAATCATAGAACCCAGTCTCACTACCATGGATGTGCCTCGTACATATATCGGACAGGTTGCTGCCCGTCAGCTTATAAGCCAGCTAAACACCAAAGTCTACCATGCCAGCAAAATAGAAATAAACACAAAAATGATTAAAAGACTTTCCCACTGCCTTTAATGCTTTTTTCGCTTAACAGCTATCAGTATTATAACTACAGCAAGAGCTGCCGCTGCCACTGCAATATACATCCTATAGGAAGTGCCTGTATATGTCTCCACTGCAAAGGTGGTAGTGGCTTTTGTAAAGTCGCACTGCACATAGCTTCCTGTCCTTTTGATTTTTTGTGAAACCCATTTACCATCCTGCTGCTCGTAAAGCTTTACATTTTTAGCATCCCCTACGTAAAATCGGATTTGTGACACGTCCTCCTGTTCTGAGACATTTGTTAGGGCAATGTCATAGCAGTTTATGATACTATCTTCATTTGTTTTATTTGGTAAAGCTGTCGTTGTGTTTTCCTTCACTTCAAGCTTTGATATTTCATAATATGTTCCCTGGACTAATGCAACTGGCTTATTATCTATCAGCAAATCAGAAGCCAGTACTGTCACATTATCAGCATCCTCTGCCACCAAAAACATATTGGAGCTTATGGTGTCGCTGTATATTCCGTCCCATGCAATATAGGTGTTGGCATCACTTTCTATATCAGGGTATTGCAGTTCGCTCACATCAGTTCCATATTCCACTGACTGATTAGAAATCAAATCAAAATCCTTGTTGTAAAATGCTACTGAAATATTGTCAAAGTGGGCTGCCGCTTCTGAGGCCATAAGTGCTTCATAGCTCATAGCTTCTGCTATGCCGCTGTAGCTTACATTGTCTATTCCACCGTATTTACTTCCAACAAAATAGTTGTTGAATATGCTATCCATCATTTTGCTGTGGGCAGTGGTGATGTCACCTGAGGTATCATTTATCACATCACCTATTACTTCGCCACCCCAGTTTACATCAGAGGAAATTTCTGACATAGAATAGCAGTTTCTCATTTTCTTGGCAGCACCTGCCACGCCTCCTATATAATTGCTGCCGTCAAGCACTGATGCACTGTAGCAATTTTCTACTGTGCCCTTTGAGTAGCCTGCTACACCACCTACATAATTTCCTTCCTCAGAGATAATTCTGATATTGGCATCACAGTTTCTAATGAGACCAAGGCTGGCATTTCCCACTATTCCACCTGCGTTTTCTTTTCTAAGCTCAATCAGTCCTGTACTGTTTGAGTTTTCCAAAACTGCCAGTGTCACATATTTATTGCCGCTTGTACCCACTTTGGAATCTGCAGAATCTGTGCCCTCAATAGCAAGCGCGCCTACCACACCGCCTACATTTCTATCTCCATTGACATAGCCATTGTTGATACTGTTTTTAAGTCTTGCGGCTTCCTCACTTTCTGAATCCACTGCGGAATAATCCTCAATAATATCTTCACCATCCGCAATCTTACCAAAGTTTTCAGCCTGCTCTTCTGCCAGACTCATTATGTCTGCCACCTTTGCATTGATGGCATTGATATCATTAGATATTGTAGCTGTGGATTTTGCCATGTTGTCACTCATCTCGTAAAGCTGTTCTGCTGTATCGCCAGTGGCATCATCCACCCTGTCTGTCACCTTTTTTGCCGCATCATTCACCTCATTGTATTCTGAGGTGGCTGTAGAATCTATCTGCTCCGTTATCCTGTTGCCTACTTTGGAAGCATCATAGTTTCCTATGGCTGTCTGGGCGTTGTCAATGTTTGTGGAGATATCAGTTATCTGCGAAATGACAGAGTCATAGTCAATCTTTTCTATGTCCTCTACGGCATTTTCCTTTATCTCCTCTGGATTCGCATTTGCGATATTATTTTTCAAATTGTTAATAGATGCAGTGGCATCATTAATGCTGCGTTTAGTGCTGTTTGCAGTGTCTGTAATGTTGCTTGTGATGTCTTTCGCCACGGAATTCACGTCAGAATCAATCTGCTCTCCACCTTCTTTGACACTGTCTCCCACATCCTTTAAAGAGCCACCAGCAGAATCACTGGCTGCTTTGGTATCAGCCACCAGCTGGTTAGACAAACCCTCCAGGTCGTTTATATAATTTTTTATATCACTTCCAGTTTCTAAAATTGTAGGCTCAAACTGACCTGCTATACCGCCTACATCCTGTTTGCCGTACACCTTGCCATTATTGGTACAGCTATCTATACTTCCTGTAAATCTGCCTACTATACCGCCTACATTTTTTCCTGCATGCTGATAGCCTACGGTTCCTTTGTTGTCACAGTTTAAAATCTCACCAGAGCTGACACCAGCCACACCGCCTATGTCCACGCCCACTTCAATGGTATCCTGTATATTTTTTACAATGCTTTCTATGCTGAAAGAGGTAACGGAATCGTCCTCCAGCTCCAACCAACTGCTGTCTGCATCAATATCACCTGTGTTGTGGCAGTCTACTATACTGCCCCTGTTTTCACCTGTGATTCCTCCCAGCTGCTTTAGGCTATATATTTTTGCTTCATTAGTGCAGCCAGAAATCACACCATTTCCACCATTGTAGCCTGTGATGCCGGCTGCTGTACCAGTGCCTGTCACAATACCAAGGGAGCGACAATTATTAATTGTTCCAGCATTTGTGCCAGATATAATACCTATATAATTGTTGTTATCTGTGGAATATATTGTTCCATCCACTGTCAGGTTCTGTACTACAGCCCCCTCTTCGATATATCCGAAAAATCCCAAAGCTCCACTGCCCTCAGTGAGATTGATTCCGGAAATAGTATGTCCACCGCCTTCAAAAACTCCAGAAAATGTATCTATTCCCTCAAATTCATTGTAGGTAGACATGTCAATATCAGCATCCAGATAAACTGTAGCTTTTTGAACTGAGTCTCCTGTTTTGGCGGCTTTAGCAAAATCTAAAAGCCCACCAGCGTCTGAGATATGTATGGTGCCGTCTGTAGCCTCAGTTTCATCTGCATAGCATGTAAGAACAGGTCCAAATGTAAGATTTATAGCAGCAATAAATAGTGCTAAAGGCTTTGTCCATCTGTTAGTCCTCATGTAAATCACCTCCCAATGCACCTTTATCCTCTATGGAAAAATTCAATTCCTCCTCAAGCCACTCCTTGGGAACATCTATGTCTTCCTCTTTTTTGTCTTCACTGTCACGCGTGCTGTTTACTCTGATATCCACATCTCCGATCACAGTACCTCTGAAAACACCTATAACATTTCCATTTATGTGTCCTCGCACGAATCCATCTACTCTGGTGAGTCCCACATCCTTTATGGACTCGGTGTTCACAGGCACATTCATATCAAAGGAGGTGCGCTCTATGAGTCTGTCTCCAAAAAGTAAAATCTGAGGCAGCCCAAACATTACCACAAATATAGAAATGATAGTTCCTCTACCAAGGCACACACCTATACCAGCGATACAAGGCTCACTGGTCAACTGTCCTATAAGTATTCCTGCCATGGCAAGCATGGTGCCTGATGTGACAATCGTAGGAAAAGCGTAGTTCATGGTGTCTATGATTGCCTCTTTTGCAGGCATGGTCTTTTTTACTTCCTGCCATCTGCTGGAAACCACAATAGCATAATCAATATTTGCACCCATCTGGATTGAGCTGACAATCAGATATCCCATGAAAAACAGATTGGTGCTGGTAAGATATGGGAATGAAAAATTAATCCAAATACAGCCTTCAATAATTAATATCAAAAGCACAGGCATACCTGCTGACTTAAATGTAAATAATAACACCACTAAAACTGCCAGCATGGATACAATATTTACCACCATATTATCCCTGTCAAAGGTCTTTTTTAAATCCCTTTGGCTGGTGGATTCCCCTGCCACTATTATATTTGCATCCTCTCCATAGTAGCCCTTTGCAATGGTATGTAATTCATCCAAAAATGCAAATGTCTCCTCACCTTCCTCTGGCAAGGTCATATACAAAAGCATTCTGTCATAGTTTTTACCCTGAAGCTGATTACGCGCCACATCTATTTTATTGTAGGCCTCCTCCACTGTTTTAGCAGTGTCATCGTCCAGGGTTATGTATTCTTCCTCTATTTCCTTATGAAGAAATGTAAACATATCTATAAAAGGAACCTGATACTCATTTATTCCACTTATCAGCTTGCCATAGTTTTCATCATCTATCGCATATGCGGAATACAAAAGTTCAGCCACTTCGCTGTCTATGCCTATAAGCTCTGAAAACTCTCTGGCATTCAGCTTTTCAGTGAGCATGCGACCATTCATTGCCTCTGTGTTTGCCAGTCCTATAGAGTATTGGATTTCATCTCTGCCATCCAGATAAGTCAGTAAATCCGACTCCTTTTCATAATCTCCAGATGGCACATTGAGAGCCACCATAGTAGGTGAACTAAAGGTCTCATCTATCAAATCATTTATAATATCCTGCTCACTTTTTGTGGCGGTTTCCAGTGTGGAATATCCGTATACATAAGGACATTTTGATGAATAATAATATGCCACTACTATCAAAGCCACGAAAGCCACAGGAATGATATACCTGGTCTTGTATGCAAATTTTCCCACAAAGGGGATTTTAGGAACAAAGCTTTTATGCTTGGTCTTTTCCATAAGGTTTGCAAAAAACATAATAAGCCCTGGCATAAGCAAAAATACTGATAGCAGGCTGAGAAGAATCGCCTTGATAAGAACTATAGCCATATCAGGTCCTATGCCAAATTGCATAAAGCTCATGGCAATGAGACCGCCTATGGTAGTAAGGCTGGATGCAGAAATTTCTGGGATTGCCTTGCTTAGGGCAATAATATCCGCCTGTCTGTGGTCAGGCCTTGTAAGCAATTCGTTTTTGTATTTATTCAGGAAAATTACAGCATAATCCACAGACAATGCCAGCTGCAAAACAATTGTTACACTGTCAGATACAAAAGAAATAGTCCCGAATACAAAATTAGTTCCCTTTGCAAGAAGTGCCGATGCCAAAAATGTTATGACTAGCACTGGGATTTCAGCATAGGCATCACTTGTGAAAAGCAGTACCAGCAAAACTATCACTGCCACATACACTGTGATTACCTGCATTTCGCTGGCAATGGTTTCACTTTCCTGATCACCTAAGGTGGTGGATACATAGTAGTCATAGCCTGTAAATTCTTCCTGTAGCTTATCCAGACATTCCAAGCATCTGTCATCTGTCTCTTCATAAATAAAAGTGACCGTTAAAAGAGCACTGAAATCATTATAATGGTCGGTGGAGTTGTCAAACTGCACCATTGCCACATAATCCAGTGCTGAAATATTGTCCACCAAATCCTCTGCCGTTTCATAGGTGATGTTTTGTACCATGATATTTGCAGAGCCATAGGTGATGTATTCCTCTTCCATCAAATCAAGACCTATGCTTGTCTCTGAGGTGTCAGGCAGGTATGCTGAAAGTGAATTTTCTACCTTTACCCAGTTTGCAGAAATCAGGGAAAAAATAATCCCCAGAGAAAAGAGAAGGACAAACAGGTTTCTCTTATCCACAATAAAGGCTGCAACCTTTATCATAAATCCCTCTTCCTTCTCTTCCTCCACTATTTCCTTATTATTTGCCATTTTTTT
>CAMNPQ010000037.1 GCA_946548305.1 uncultured Pseudobutyrivibrio sp. | reverse complement strand
CATCAAATAGTGTAAGTGCTTCAACAAGTGAGTCAGTAAGCGCAAGCATCAGTGCATCAAATAGTGTAAGTGCTTCAATAAGTGAGTCAGTAAGCGCAAGCATCAGTGCATCAAATAGTGTAAGTGCTTCAACAAGTGAATCACTTAGCGCAAGCATCAGTGCATCAAATAGTGTAAGTGCTTCAACAAGTGAGTCAGTAAGTGCAAGCATCAGTGCATCAAATAGTGTAAGTGCTTCAACAAGTGAATCACTTAGCGCAAGCATCAGTGCTTCAAATAGCGCAAGTGCTTCAACAAGCGAATCACTTAGTGCAAGCATCTCTGCTTCAAATAGCCAGAGCGTATCTGCAAGCTTGAGTGCAAGCACAAGTACATCACAGTCAATAAGTGAGTCAGTAAGTGCAAGCTTGTCACAATCAGAGAGTATTTCTGAGTCAGTAAGTATAAGCCTTTCTGAGTCAGAGAGCGCAAGCATAGCAGCAAGTGAGAGTGTATCAACAAGTGTAAGCACAGTAATAAGTGAGAGCGTTTCATCAAGTACAAGTGCATCAACAAGTGCAAGCACAGCAATAAGTGAGAGCGTTTCATCAAGCACCAGTGCATCAACAAGTGCAAGTACAGCAATAAGCGAGAGTGCATCAGAAAGCACAAGCATTTCAGAAAGTGCAAGTGTAGCAATAAGTGAGAGTGCATCACTTAGCACAAGCATTTCTGAGTCAATAAGCTTATCAGAGAGCCTAAGCACAAGTATTTCTACATTAGAAAGCTTGAGCACAAGCGTATCACTTTCACAGAGTGCATCAGCTAGTGCTAGTGCGTCAGCAAGTGCTTCAGCTTCACAGAGCGCATCACAGAGCCTAAGCACATCACTTTCAGAGAGCGCAAGCATGTCACTTTCAGTAAGCATTAGTCTTTCAGAGAGCATGAGCATCAGTGCTTCAGAGAGAGCTAGTATGTCAGCAAGCACAAGTGCATCAGCAAGTGCTTCTGAATCAGCAAGCACAAGTGCATCAGCAAGTGCTTCTGAGTCAGCAAGCGCAAGTGCATCAGCAAGTGCCTCTGAGTCAGCAAGTGCAAGTACATCAACAAGCGCATCTGAGTCAGCTAATACAGCAGTAACAAATAGCAACAATGGTGGCTCAGGTAATGGATCATCTACAGATTCATCTGCTAGTCAGACTTCTGGTACAGCTAATACAAGTAGTTCAACTACAAGTAGTGTGACAACCACAACTACTACAGAAACAAACACAGCATCATATAATGAGGTTGCAGCTGATGATGCAACAATCACAGTAACATCATTTAACGAGATTGCTGATGGAAATGAAGAGACTATCACAGATGAGCAGGTTCCATTAGCAGTGAGACTTGATGAAGGTGATGAGACTCGTACACCAGCTACAAATGTTGTTTCTATCGAAGATGAGGATACTCCTCTTGCAGCTACTAAGACTATCGGTGGAAGAGCTTGGTGGTATTGGATTTTAATCCTTATCAGCTTGATTGCAGGAAAAGTTGCTGTAGATAAGAGAAAAACAGCACAGGCAACTGAAGATGAGTCAGATGAGTAATAGAAAATCTAAAATCTACTAAAACGATAAGGCTTCTTGCTAACAATCAATGAGATTGTCAGCGAGAAGCCTTGTGTTATAATGAAGCTATTCCAAGCTTCTTTTTTTCTTTTTTTATCCCTAGTGTCTAAAAAGTTATTCTACAAATGTTTTCACATAATTTTCACAAATAGTATAGTCAATAAACTACGTTCATGCCAATTTACTGACAATTCTTGCCTATCGGTAGATTTATCAAAAAATACATGCTAGTATACTTATACAAAGAGTTATTAAAAATAACGTTTTGGTTCTCTATGGTTTGTGTTTAGTGAGGAAGAATCGTATGAAAAGAAATCTTTTGCTTAATAGAATCATATCATTTGGTTTGATAGTTGCGCTATATCTATCTATGTCAGCTAGTGCTTATGCTGATTTAGAAGGTGGTGGTGAACTTGGACCAGTAGTAGATGAACAGGCAGTTGAAGCTGCACCAGAAGCACCAGCTGAGACGCCTGCTACTGATGGTGGTTCGCAGGAGATGGCAGTTGAAAATCAAGCAAGAGGTACTGTAACAGAATCAGAAGCACCAGCAGCTGGTACAACTACAGATTCAACTCAATCAGGGGATGCCACTACAGCAGCTTCATCTGAGGGAAATCAAACACCAGCAGAAGGGCAGCCAGCAGAAGGACAGCCAACTGAGGGACAGCAGGCTGAAGGTCAGACAGTTGAAAATCCAGAGGGTGGCACTTTACCAGAAGGTTCTACTGATGCGACAACCACTCCTGCTACAGCAGAAGATGGCACCACAACAAATCCTGATGGCACAGTAACAAATCCAGATGGCATCATAACAAATCCTGACGGCGAAGTAACAAATCCTGATGAAACAGATACGGCTTCTACAGTAGCAACACCTGAGGGAGAAACCCTAGAAAATCCAGATGAAGCTTTAGAAGAATTAGAGGAAGCAGAAAAAGAAGAATTAACAGAAGAAGAGCTGGCTGAAAAAGAAGCAAGATACAATGAGCTAAAAGAAAAAGAAGCAAATGGTGAAGAATTAACTGAAGAAGAGTTAGCGGAATTAGAGGCGTTAGAGAAAGAACTAAAGATAGAGAAGGTTGAAGAGGAAGAATGTGAGCACGAGCTTACATATACTCCAAACAAAGACGGAAAACATACAGTAAAATGCAGCAAATGTGAGAAGTTTGAAGAATATATTGAATCCTGCGAATTTGATGAAGAAGGCATTTGTATCAAATGTGGATACGTAAGACCAAAGGATCCTATCCTTGTATATGAAGATGATGAAATTATCGTTAGAGTGTCTGGAGCAATTCCAGAAAACGCAGACTTAAAGGTAAGACCAATCAAGGCAGGAATTGATGAGACAAAAGAAGCATATCAGCAGATTGAAAACACATTGAATGATCAGACCCAGATGAATGAAGCAGAGGAATATGGATTCCTGGCTTACGATATTTCATTTATCGATATTGAAACAAGTGAAGAGGTGGAGCCAGATGGTGATGTAACAGTCACAATGGAATACAAAAAAGCCATTCTTCCAGACTCAATAGGAGATACTGAGGATGCTGATACAAAAGTAGAGATGATTCACTTCAAAGAAGATTTTGATAATCTGGAAAATCTTTCAGAGCAGGGCAAGGCAGATTTATCATTAGATTCTGGTAGTGCAATCACTCAGGCTGAATTTGTAAGTGATTCATTTTCAACATATGTAATTAAATGGACCAGTAACTCACGCACAAGATATGTAGAAATAATCACCACTTCCTACACCAGAGACAATGAAGAACTCACAGAGTTTTCGGTAGATGCTACAGAGCTAACATATTCAACAAATACTTCAAATAATCCTTCTACAATCATATTAAAAGACAGCTTTGCAAACACACCAATTGAAGGATATAGATACGTTAGAGCTGAATATGATGATGGCACTAATATTGTAGAAGTTGATAATTTTAAATTCTCTCAAGCAAACTCAGGAAAGACAAAGAACTTACTGATTTGTCTGGGTGAAACTCAGATAGCAAGCATAGCAATGACTGATAGCAAAGACACAATGGCACATGTCAATATAGCATTCATATATGAAAAGGATGCAGATTTAAGCATTACCAAAAAGGCGACAGGAATTGCAGGTGCTGATAGTGAAACTGAGTATCAATTCATACTGATGGATCAAAATGGTGCTCCAATAGCAAATGCTCAGTACTTCATTGGAAAGACACTTAAAACTACTGATGGAGAAGGTAGATTCAATCTAAAATCAGGTGAGAGTGCTTACTTTGTAAATGCTTCATTACCAGAAGGAAATTACAAGATTAAAGAGGATTGCGTTGTAGAGGGAGGCGCATACACATTAGACGAATTTATCACAAAGATAATTGTTGATGGAAATTTAGAAAAAACTATCAACCTAAGTAGTGAAGATACAAGAGAAATCCAAGTAACAGTAACACCTGGTCAGCTAAAGGATGTTGTATTTAAGAATTATTACACGGTTCACACAAGTGGAGAGTCTCAGCCAGAGTATCTGTACAAGTATATTAAATACAATCAAGCTACCGACGATTATCAATTAGGTCTTAAGTATATACCACCTAGCAAAGATGAAAAAGATATTATCTTTGAAGGCGAGTATAACAGCTCAATGGAACCAACAAAGGTTGATATAGTTCTTATCATTGATAAATCAGGTTCTATGGATGATAACAATCGAATGACACATACCAAAAAAGCAGTGAAGCTGTTATCAAAATACTTTGAGACAAAGCGAAGTGTTGATGCCAGATGGAAGATAGTATTCTTCGCTGGAACTGCAAGCCTGGCTAGCAACACACAAAACTGGATAACAAGTGATCAGTTGTCAATCAATGTAAGCCCTGATGGAGCAACAAATTATGAATCGGCTCTTAATTTAGCGAATACACAGCTTGGAACTGGTAGAGCAGATGCCAAGAAAATAGTGTTATTCCTGACAGATGGCGAGCCTACAGCATATGGAAATAACCAAGGAGAAAGAAAAAAATTCGATAAATACGCATATGACTTGGCACTGACAGCAGCTTCAAATATGACATGTGATGCTTTCTATGCAATAGGTGTAGATTTTGGATCAACAAAATACACTATAGAAGAGAACGGACAGGATGTAAGAGTTACCGCTAAACAGATTCTTCAGAGAATAGCAGCAAAGGTTAATACAAATGACGCTACTGTAGTAGAAGTAAAATCAGAAGAGATTGTAGCATTGTTTAAAAACTTGGCAGGCAACATAGTAACCACAGCTACTGAAGGTTTTACAGAAATAGAAACCAAAAATAGAGCCAGCAACATAGTCATTACAGATACACTTAGCGAATATGTAAGAATTAAACCAAAGTCAGATTTCTATATTGCTTTAACAATTGATGGAGTAGACGTTTGGGAAACGTCTACATATCAAACAGGTCATATAGATGAAAATGGTGTAATGACTACCAAGGCTACCTTTGATGTAGAGGATAACGGCACATATCAATTGGAAGCTACCTACGAAGACGGAGTGATAACCCTTAAATTCCCAGAGAATTATCAGGGAAATCCAGACTATGAATACTATGTTTCTTATAGCGTAATACCTAGCGATTATGCATACGAGGAGTACATAGCAAATGGATACAATGCAGTGGGCGGAAAGGATACAGACAATAAGACAGTACCAGAAGAAAACTGGACATCAGAAGGACATGAGGGATTTAAATCAAATTCACATGCTGAAGTTACCCGTACATACTTAGGAAAAAGAGAACCTATAGCATTTCCACATCCAGTTATCCAGGTACATTACAAAAACGTATGGGAAATCCTGAAAGTAAATGGAGAGGGAATAAAGTTAAACGGAGCAGAGTTCAGACTTCAGGAGACAGGCGATATCGCCTCAGCACAATCTTACACAGGTACAAGTGCTCTGTCAGGAACAACAGATGGAATGCTTGTATGGAACCTAGCAGAAAATGAAACAATAGCAACAGACAAGGTTTACAAGCTGACAGAAACAAAAGCTCCTACAGGATACGTAAAGAGCGAGGATTATTGGATAATAACAGTTTCATCAGAAAATGTTCCAACAGTGGAAAGGTTTAGTGCAGATGGTGTAAGCCAAGGAATTTACGAGGTGACACCAACCAGAGAAAGAAATGTATTCACCTACAGATTCGAATTCCTGAACGTATCCGTATATACACTTCCTGAAACAGGAGGAAATGGTATATACACCACCACAGCTCTAGGAATTGCCATGATGCTAACATCGACATTCCTATTCTATAGAAACAGAAGAAAACAAAGGGTATATGCAAAGTAGGAGGTAAAAGCTATGAGGAGAATTAAAGGTTTTTTAGCACTTATGCTAATGCTTCTGATGGCGATAGGAATGACTATCACCGCATCAGCAGCAGACAGTACGATCACAATTAGTGGATTGAGTGAAGGGGCACTGGTTACTTACAAACAGATTGTGGTAGCTGACAACACATCAACATCAGGCTGGAAGGCAGTAGATGCTACTGTACAAGCTGCACTAGAGACACTCAAGACAAGTGCAGATCAGGATGTATTTGCTGCATACGAGGCAGCTACAAAAAACAATCAGAAAGCAATAATGGATGCATTTGCAGGAATAGCAACATCTGAAACAGATGGTGTAAATGGAAACAGAATCACAGTTTCAAGCCCAGGTTTATATTTAATCAATGCAACTGATCCAACTGGTAAATGGATTTATAAACCAATGATTGCAGGTATCGGATTCGATTATGAAAATGGTGCAGCAACAATGCAGACAGCAGTAACAGTTGTTGCAAAGAAGGGACCTAACAAGGTTGAAAAGACAGCAAGTGGTGAATTTGTAGAAATTAACGATATTCTTGATTACACAATTACTACAACTATACCTTACATTCCTTCAGGTAGCACAGAAACTCCTAAATTTGCAATTAAGGATACATTAACAGGTGGTGAATATGTCCTTACAAATGACCAGTTTGTACTTACATACAAAATAGGTGATGGAGCAGCTCAGACAAAGGTTGTTGAAGTAACTACAACAAATGATGGAAAGCAGACATTTACAGCAAACTTTGATGAACTTACAGCAAACAATAATAATGCAAATGCTGAAATAGTATTTTCATATCAGGCAAAGGTAACTGACGTAGCAATCAATAACGAAGCAGTTCCATTTACAGGCGGACACGTTGGTGAAGTAGTAGTAAACAGAGCAGTGACTGGTGAAATCGAAGCTACAAAGGTTGGAGATAATGGAGAGCTTTTATCAGGTGCACAGTTTGTAATCGTAAAAGGTGAACAATTTGCAACACTGGATAATAGCAACAAGTTGACAGGATGGGTTGATGACATTGAAGAGGCAACAAAGATTACAACAGAAAATGGTAAGGTTTCAGCATATGGTTTTGATAGAGATATTGAAACTTATCAAGTACTTGAATATGCAGCACCAGAAGGATATTCATTGAATGGAGATGCTGTAACAGCAGTTTGGCAGGATCCGACAAAGGATATTACTATTGCACAGAAAGCTACAGCTACAATAGTAAATACAAAGCTTATCAGCTTACCACACACTGGTGGTTCTGGTACAGCAGCATTCACAGGATGTGGAGTACTTCTAATGAGTGTAGCAGCAGGATTATTCTTCTCAGGAAAAAAGAATAAATCTGCTAAGTAACAATTAAGGGTGAACCCTCTGGCACATTGAAGGTGCCAGAGGGGACAGCACCCAGGAAAAAGCATTATGATAGTGCTTTTTCCTAGGTACTGTGAGAATAAGGTTTTAGGCCTAGTGGCTTGGAAGGGAGTCGCCAGTGAAAAACATTAGTATTATAAAAAGAAACTTAATAGTAGCTTTAGTAGCTGTAATGACAGTGACAAGCATAGGGGTTTATAAAGTAGGCGCAGCTGGAAGGGTGGAACTTGATAAAACAGTTACCGTAACGGCAAAGGTTTCAAGTGATGATACATCTACCTTTGCTAACAAATTTAAAGGTACTGTTGAAATCGATTTATATAAGATCGCCTCTTTAGATGAAACTGGAAAGGCCACCCTACTTGAAGCCTATGCTAATAGTGGAATTGATTTATCAGTACTTGATAATAATCCATCAGTTGACACTGTTAAGTCAAAGATAGTTACTCCAGCACTTGCAGCAGTACAGGACAGGGAAGCAGATGCAGTGATAACTTTTGACAGATCAGATGAATCGAAAGTTTCAAACAGTGCCAGCGTAGGAATTGAAGGTGGAGCAGGAATTTACCTCTATAATCCAAAGGATGTATCAGATGGCAGATACATGTATTCCTTCCTATCATATATCCTCTATGCACCAACGAGTGATTACATTCAGGCAGGTGTAGGAGATGATACATGGAACTACGAAAGCACTTTCGTACTCAAGGCAGAAGAAACAGAACTCTTTGGAAAGCTTGAAATAGTAAAGACTTTAGATACCTTCAACACATCTCTTGGAAAAGCATCTTTTGTATATAAGGTAAATGCTATAAGAGATGAAGAAGTTGTATTCGATAACGTATATTCGATAGATTTTAATTCATCAGGTACAAGAAGTAGAGTAATCGAAGATATTCCAGCAGACTCCATTGTAACAGTCACAGAGGTGTACACAGGAGCAAGCTACCAGATAATGGGAGATATTGCAAAGGATACTCCAGTGTTCGCAAATGAAACCTCAACAGTTAATTTTGAAAATGACTACGATGGAAGACTTATAAGCGGTGGAGTCAGCGCAGAAAATGTTTTTGAAGAGGAAGATGGAATTATTTATTGGCTCGATAGTAACGGCGAAAGAGTTGCACAGTGATGTGAGATGGAGGTAGCGTATGAAGAAGCGTTTAGTTTTAATAGCGATGGCACTAATACTAATTAGTGGAATTGCCATAAAGCCTGCCGTAGCATATTTTACAGACACTGTATCAGCTGAAGGAATGCTTGAACTGAAGGTAGGGGATGGCGAGCTTGATAAGATGGATGATTCCGTTGAAAACATGGTAAAGAAGATAGCCATCACAAACACTGGAGAGTTTGATGTATTCGTAAGAGCTGGGGTGATTGCACCAGATGGAGTGACGGTGACAATGGAAGCATCTGATGGCTGGACAAAGGGCGAGGATGGATATTATTACTACAGTCCTATCGTAGCAATCGGGGAAACCTCTGGTAAGCTAAACCTAAAGGTTGATGGTGGAGAGCTGACAGACTTCAATGTCATCATCGTACAGGAGGCAACCAAAGTAATATATGACGAAGCAGGAAATGCCACCTTCGATTGGAACAGTGCAATACAAAGTCAGACAGATGCAGATTTAGTGAGATAGGAGGGAATGGATTATGAAAAATAAAATAAAAAGCCCTCTAATTTTACTAGCAGTAGGAGCATTAATCATAGGAGCATCCACAGCTGGAGCTACAAGAGCAGCAGTGGTCTATCAAAGCCAGGTTGAGAGAGTGAATTTTTCAACAGCTGCACTTTCAATTGATTTGCTGGAAGAGGTAGATGGAGAGTACATATCTGTAGGGGAAAACGGAAAACTAACCTTCTCTGAGATAGTAAATGATGAAAGCTTTAAAGCAGGAAAAAAATACACAGAGAATGTGAAGGTAGTCAATAACTCAAATCAATCCACAGGCTATAGTGAATACGTGAGAGTGGTAGTAAGAAAAAGCTGGTACAAGGATGGAAAACAGACAAGCTTAGATCCTGGATTGATAAAGCTTACGGTTGCTGATGGATGGTATTTAAATGAAGATGAAACTACAGCAGAGCAGGAGGTTTACTACATGACATCTCCTCTAGGCTGTGGCAATGGAGCAGATTTCATCACAGGCATACAGATAGACAATAAAGTTACCAATTTCGTGGAGACAAAGCCTTTGATGAAGGAAGGCGTAGAGATAAAGGGAATCATAGAAAATGAATATCTCTATAATGGAGAAAACGTATACATACAGCTTCAGGCAGACGCAGTTCAAACCCACAATGGAGAGGATGCAATATATGCAGCATGGGGAGTAAAGGCAACCTGCGATGCTGCAGATGATGGAAATATTATCGAGATAAACGGAGTGTATGCTCAGTAGCAGAAAGGAGCGGGATATGAAAAAAATTATAGTAAATACAGTCCTTGCTCTAATGCTGATAGCAGCAGGCTTTGCAGGACTAGACACAAAAGCAGAAGCTGCTACCCAGTCCATAGGATGGGATGTAACCTACAGTGGAAATGGCTTCAGTTCAAATTATGATGTGTCCAAATCCACAATCACAAGCGTAATGCCAGGTGACACCATAGTGTTTAGGGTAAATTACATCAACGGCTCAAAGGATGCATCTGATTTTTACTTAAGCACTGACATCATCAATTCCCTAGAGGAAAAAAGCATAGGTGGTGGAGAGTCAAACGCAGCTGGTGGAGCATATTCCTACAAACTGGCGTACACAGTAAAAGGGGTTGAAACAATCATATATGACAGCGAAACTATCGGTGGTGACACATCGGTGGTGGCAGGTCTAAAGCAGGTTCAAGGACAAGCTGGTGACGGAAGCGGAGCATATTTCAATGTGGGAAAACTGGAGGCTGGAGAATCAGGCACGATAAATATCGAAATCGCTTTAGATGGAAATTCACAAGACAACTCCTACATGGCAAAGCTGGCAACCCTGGATGTGAAATTTGGAGCTGAAAAATCTGTAACAGAGCCAGAGGTGATAAAGACCACATCAGTAAACAAGGTGACAAACAACATAGGAAGCGGTGGACAGGTAGTGTATACAGTGCCAGGTGGCACAGAGGTAGTGCTGATAGATGAACCGGTAGTACCACTTGCAGACCCAGTTACAGGAGATTCGATTTTACCGCTTTTGATATGTACAGTGGCAATGGCTTTTGGAATCATACTTGTAGTAATGTATTTCATCATTATGAAAAAACAGAGGGAGGAGGTAGCCTGATATGAAAAAGAATAAATGCTTAGGTTGCTCAATCCTAATGATGGTTTTAATAGCAGGTTTAATGATGATAAGTCCTATCACTGCAAAGGCTGACTATACCTATAGAATAAACATAGTTTTAGGTGGCACTGGTGAAGAAAATGCAGCATTTCTATCAGATTTAAGCTCAGGACTTGCAGTTGTAAGTAACGGAGCAAGCGTAAAGATTTCTGAAGATAAAAACGTAATTACGATATTAGGACTGGACTATAATGACGAGATTATATTCAATCCAAAGAATTCAGTGGCAATATCTACACCTGAGGGAGATTACACAAAATACTATGTAAAGGGTGTGAGAAGAAGCGGAGCAGATGCAGTTTCCACAAAGTCAGCATTTAAAGTAACTCAGGATGATTCCTATGTTATAGCTTATGGTGTAGGTTCTGTAATACCTTATACAGTCAGCTATAAAGATACAGATGGAAATGATTTACTGGCAACTGAAACATTTTACGCAGCTTTAGGAGAAGAAATTTACATTCCTTATAGATACATAAGCGGATATACACCTAATGCTTACAACATTCACTGTGGCAGTGTAAAGGAAAATCAGGCATTTGTTTTCACCTACACAAAAGGAACAGCTACACAAGGCACACAGACCATAAACGAAACCAGAACAGAATATGAAAACGTAGGTGGAGGCACCACATACACCTATGTGGAAGGTGATCCTGAATATGTATATCAGACCATTCCAAGGCCGGCAGAGCAAGGCACCATCAACAATAGAGATGCTGGAGGCGCAGGACAAGCAGCAGGAGCTGGTGAGGGTGGTGCAGCAGAAGGCGCAGGAGATGCTGGTGGTGCTGCTGGAGAAGCAGGGGAAACCATAACAGATGAAGACACACCACTTGGAGTAGAGGATGTAATAGATATAACAGATGATGATGTAGCAAAGGGTGTGGATGATAGCCTAAAGGCTGGTGACTACAAACGATATGCAATTATAGCAGCGGTGTTTGGATTATTCGTATTCATATTAGCTTTGATTGCTACTATAAAATATACTAGAAAAGACTGAAAACATTTTAAAAAACGGGCTCTTTAAAGAGCCTGTTTTTTTTGTAATTTTAAATTCATTAATATATCACGAAATCCCTAACAAAATTGAGCCTTGATGTGCTATTATTTATAGGAGAAAGTTCTTATAATAATTGAGATGATTTATAAGAAGGTGGAGGAAAATTATGAATTTAAAATTAAAGAGGACTTTGGAATGCTTCGCTATACTATTAATCACTTTTGTAGTAGCTTTATCTAGTCCATTAAATCCATTTATGCAAAATGAATTTTCCATAGCGCAAAATGAGATTTTAGATATTGCTCATTCTGTAAAGGAAGGCTTCCTGGCTTATGTAGAACTGGATGGTCACTATGGTCCAGTAGTATATGAGTTTTATGGTTTGGGATATCTTTTGACAGAGAGCCACACAGTACAGTTTATCATGGAATTCGTAATGCTGTTTTTCACAGTTTTATTCCTGTACAAGACAGCAAAATTATACACATCTGAGCCATGCGCAATAGTTGCCACAGTTACACTGTCAGTCTTTGGCTGGGGCGCACTCACACATGCAGGTGCAGAAGAGATATTATTCTTTATAGCAACACTTACCAATTATCATATTGCAAGACAGCTAAAATCAGGATTTTTATCTCATCATTCATATTTGCTTGCAATTGATTTAGGCTTAGTATTTTTCATCCAGCCAGGCTACATCTGGTACTGGGTTGTGCTTATCATTTTCTTCGCAGTTAAATTCAAAGTGGATGGAATCGAGGACAAGCTTTATAAATCATTTTGGGTTTCTACAATTGAGGGAATTCTCACAGTAGGAGTGCCAATGTCAATTTATTTGTGGTATTTCAAAAATGCTTCTGCTTTCTTGCAGCAGGTATTTACCTACAACATGAATTTGATTGGAAGCTTTGGCTCAGGTCTTAAAATGGTATGTGGCACACCATGGATTATCATCCCTGTAGCATTTGTTGTAGTTATGATTGTTAAAGCAATGATGGGCGAGAGTATCATGGATTTGTGCTTTTGGCTGGGAATAATAATAGTAGGTATCATTGTCATTGCATTGCAGGGTGATGGACGTGGTTCTTATTTGGAGCTTTCAAAGGCTCTTTACATAGTTCCACTTGCCAGTGTGCTGTCTCTAGTAGATAAACCACTGGGATTAAAGATAGAAGATTGCTATAACTAATAGCTGGATTTTAGTAGCCTGGCTAGCTTTGGGGCTAGCTGGGCTATTTGCATATTTAGGCTTGATGGTTATTGAGTGGAGTTAGTGCAAAACTATAGCAAGAATGTAAGAACTTACACATGCAGAAGAGGGGACAAAGATGGCTTATTATAGCATTCCGCAAGTATTTATTGATTCTATAGGAAATCAACCAGAAGACTATAGGGGATATATTGAATTAGGAGACTATTTTTTTGATATCAATATCGACCAAGCATATCTATGTTATGAAAACGCTTTATTTTGGTGTAAAGATAGGGGCAATACACAAATTCAAAACAAGTTGAGTAGCGCGGCTGAGGCAGGTGCTAAGGTACAAAAATATGCAATCGTAATTCTTAGCTATAATAATAGAATGCTTACACAACAATGTATTGAAAGTATTAGAGATACATCTTTGGAGTCGAGCCGTGAGATAATAGTTGTAGATAATGCTTCTAATGATGACAGCGTAGAATATTTACGTGAACAAAAAGATATTGTGATGATAGAAAATACTGAGAATATGGGATTTCCAAAAGGGTGTAATCAAGGTATTGAGGCTGCAGAAAAGGATTCTGATATACTGCTACTCAATAATGATGTGGTTGTTATGCCTAATGCCTTGTTTTGGCTTAGGATGGGCTTGTATTCAAATGAAAATATAGGTGCTGCAGGAAGTGTTGCAAACAAAGCTTATATGCAGTGGTCTGGGGAAAGAGAAGGCACAATGGATTATTTTAGGGAACACGCCAGAAAGACAAATGTGCCAATGGAAAAGCCGATAGAATATAGGACATGGTTGGTGGGATTTTGTTTAATTGTGAAGAGAAAAGCACTAGATAAAATAGGCGTGCTGGATGAAGGATTTTCTCCTGGTTATGGAGAAGATGAAGATTTATGTTTTAGACTACTATTATCTGACTTTTATAATGTTTTGGTGCTAAATAGCTACGTAGTGCATATGGAACATGAAAGTTTTAACAAAAGAAAGGATTATGCAGATCTTATTCATCAGGGATGGCTTAGGAAAAAAGAAAAATATGGTTGTGATTTAGATCCTTATTTTTTTGATAATACGTTTTTTACATCCTTGGTAAGAGAATATATACAAGGTAATAGTCTTTTAGATTTAAACTGTGGTATAGGTGCTTCATTATTTAAATGGAAAAGTTTATTTCCAGAATATGAGTTTGAGGGAATAGATAGAGATATTCCCACAGGAGTATTTAGGCGCAGTAATACTTTGATTCCAATGAGAAACTATAGTGAACTAAAATATGCACCCGTAAAAGATAAATATGATTGTATTGCATTTAATGCCAATACAATTAAAAAGCAGGAACTAACTGAGTATCTAACATTTTGCTCTGAACATTTAAACATGGGTGGAAGACTACTGCTTGTATTAGAGTATGGATGTAACTATAAGTATTGGTTTTATCAAATGGTGTATGGGAAGAGTGCTGTTGATGGAACAATGGGACCGACTATACAAGAAGCGGAACATATATTTGATGAAATGAAATTTAAAGTAATAAGACATCTTTTAAACTATAATTTTCCTGAACATAATGAAAGTAATAGTATGCTTTATAAAATTGTAGACTCACTACCAGAAGAAATAAAGGATAAAATGTTTATAGCACAATCTGGAATTGTATTAGAAAAACAATAATAATGTACTTAAAGGGAAAATGCACTGAATAGCATTGATAAACTGATTTAGGAGATAAGAATGAGAGTACATATAAGTAACGTAGCAAATTTTGGCGCAAGAACAGTTTCGCTAGCTCAATACAACACATTGAAAATAAGTCAAACTATGGGAGTTAGTGAGATTGGTATTCGAAGTTACGATAGTGATGGAGATAATGACAGAGAATTACAGATACGTATAGATGGGATGCTTACTCCTGTACGGGAAGGGGATATTTTTATTTTGCAATTGCCTACATGGAATGCGTCAAGATTTGAGTGGCAGTTTATTGAGGCTTTGAAGCTTCGCAATATAAAACTTATTATATTTTTACATGATGTAGTTGCTGAGATGTTTGAATATAATAGGCAATTCTATCCTCAATATATAGATTTGTATAATACAGCAGATGTTATTATTGTTCCATCTGATGAAATGCTTTTGAAGCTTCGTGAACAAGGGCTTGCTGTAAAAAAAGTTGTTATACAGAAAATGTGGGATTATTGTATGGAGGATATGATAACTCGCCATTATTTTGCAAGACGCTTCTTTTTTACAGGAAATCCTGATAGGTTTGAATTTATAAAAAACTATCATGGTTCTACTCCTATAGAGTTATATGATGAGATGAAATATGACTCAAACACGCCTTCGGTTCAATACAAGGGCTACCGCAATCAAACTCAGCTCATTTCAGAAATGTCTATAGGTGGTTTTGGGCTAATATGGGCAGATGGGCACCAGTATGATTACTACAAAATGAATGTTCCATATAAATTTAGTACATATATTGCTGCTGGAATACCAGTGATATCTCGACGAGGTGTTCATATTAATTCTATTATAGAAAAAGAACATTTGGGATTTGTAGTAGATACCCTAGAAGAAGCTGATGATTTAGTGCAGAATTTTGATATGGATGAATATTGGAAAATGTTAGGAGATATACAAAAGATACAGTTCTTGGTTGTTAATGGTTATTACACAAGAGAACTTTTAAATGAGGCATTGATAATGGCTTTAGAGGATTAATTATAATCATGAATAAAATCAGAATTTTACAAATGGGAATTGAAGATTGGAATGAAAAGTACAATATTCCAGAGGATGTAAAGGTAACATTCTGCCCAGAGGAATTAAAAAAAGAAAAACTGATATATGAGATAGTTTTTATAGAACATAATCTGACGGAAGCCCAGGCAAAAGTGGTATATGATATGTCGATGTCTTATTGTCTATTTGCCCTAGATAGTTTCGATATGGATGATATTACTAAGAAATTATTTGAACGCAGAATGGGAAAAGTTTTAGCTGCCAATGATGTACAGGATTTTCTTGATAATAGGGCAAAGGATTATTATGGAAATCCCTATGGAGAAAAGTTTAGACCTGGGAGTATAGGTATAGCACAGGGTTTTAAAGGCTCTATCAAATGGAATGGACAATTTAGCGTTTCTCTTGAAGGTGATTATGGAGACTCTTTTAATCAGATTGCTTTTTGGCGCACCAACATTCCTTTAGAGAAGAATCAGGCGATAGAATTCTGGCTTGAATATAAAAAAGCAGCTGATATAGAAATAAAACTTACCATAAAGCAATTTGTTAGCGGCTCACTATCTGATGTGATGGATTCGTGGGAATTTTCTGAAGAGGATTTGAAAGAGCCTGTAGTTATAGAAGGTGAAAAAGGAAACGGTCCAATCTTTTGCTCTTTGAGTGCTTCAGGAAAGGGAAAACTGGATATTATAGCGTTGCATGACAGACATTCTAGGCGAGGACTTGGTGCATTTATGGTAGGTGGTGAGCGGCATGTCACTTCGGAAAGAGAAGAGATTTTCTCTTATTTCGATCCAGGTGATTTGAAACCACCGCTTGCGGTGTATTTTTCAGGATATAAAACTCAAGAAGGTTTTGAAGGATATTACATGATGCGAAAAATGGGCTGCCCATTTTTACTAATAGCCGAGCAACGTTTTGAAGGTGGTGGCTTTTATATGGGAAGCCCAGAGTATGAGAGGCTGATGGTGGATGTGATAGACTCTTATTTAAATAAGCTTGGCTTTTATCCAGAAGAACTCATTTTATCGGGAATATCCATGGGAACTATAGGCTCTGCTTATTATGGATGCGATTTACGACCTCATGCACTTATACTTGGAAAGCCGCTTGCAAGCCTGGGAGATATAGCAGCAAACGAAAGGATTAATCGTCCTAAGGGATTCCCTACATCATTAGATTTACTTCGCCACTATGCTGGTGGAATGGATAAAAAAGCTATCAATGAATTAAATGAAAGATACTGGAATAAGATTAGAAACACAGATTTCAGTCATACCAAATTTATTGTGTCCTACATGTTTGAAGATGATTATGACTCCACAGCTTACAACAAATTATTATCGGAGCTGAATTCAGCGGGAGTACAGGTTTATGGAAAGGGCTTGCATGGACGTCATAATGATAACTCTGGTGGTATAGCAGCATGGTTTAAGGGACAATACGATAGGGTGCTTAGAGAAGATTTTAATAGATAATAGCAGTAACAAAGTTTAGAGAGGCGATTTTTGCTTGGATTCTGTTATAAATTGATTAGAAAAAGGGGCTTATGCCCCTTTCAGAT
>CAMNPQ010000036.1 GCA_946548305.1 uncultured Pseudobutyrivibrio sp. | reverse complement strand
AAAGCAGGATTCTTGCTGACAATTTCATTGTTAAGTCAGCAAGAAGTCATGACTTTTTGTGAGCTACTTAAGGAAAAGCCTACAAGAACTAAAAAAATGATAAGATTTCTCACTAGACTATTTGTTTTCAAATAAATACTACTAAAAAAAAGAATTCGTGTTATTATATCAGTACAAATTAATTTTACACAATTAAATTAGTCATTCCTAACTGTCACTGGCATGGCATTAGGAAATGTAGCAAATAGAATAGGAGTACAGATATGTTAGAAATCAAAAATCTTTCATACAAGGTTGATGATGAAAAAGACACCACAAAAGAAATCATCGACGATTTAAACCTTGTAGTAGAAGACGGCAAATTTGTCGTTATCACCGGTCCAAACGGCGGTGGTAAATCCACACTTGCAAAGCTCATCATGGGAGTTAATCAGTTGACAAGTGGGCAGATAATTCTTGATGGTGTGGATATCTCTGAAAAAAATATTACTGAGCGTGCAAAAATGGGAATCAGTTTTGCTTTCCAGGCACCGGTTCATTTTAAGGGTATCAGGGTAATTGACTTGCTTCGCCTTGCAGCAGGAGAACACATTTCAGTTGCAGCTGCTTGTGAATATCTTTCAAAGGTAGGGCTGTGCGCAAAGGATTATGTTGAGCGTGAGGTAAATGGTTCACTTTCAGGTGGAGAACTAAAACGTATCGAAATTGCCACAGTACTTGCCCGTGGTACAAAGCTTTCTATTTTCGACGAGCCAGAGGCTGGCATTGATTTGTGGAGCTTCCAAAACCTTATAAAGGTATTTGAAAATATGCGAAGAGACATCAATGGAACCATCATTGTTATCTCTCATCAGGAGCGCATCCTAAATATCGCAGATGAAATTGTGGTTATTGAAAATGGCAAGGTAAAGAAGCAGGGAGCTAAAGATGAAGTGCTACCAGAATTGTTAGGCACATCTGCAGCTGCCAACATTGCCTGCGAAAAGTTAGGAGGTGACCAGTAATGACACTTGATGCTATTCAAAAAAACATTTTACATGAGGTGGCAGATTTAGATGGCATACCTCAGGGTGCATACAATATTCGTTCAAATGGAGCCAGTGCTGGCAGAAACACCACTGCCAATATTGATATCGTTACAAAGGAAGATAAACCAGGAATAGACATAATCATCAAACCAGGCACAAAAGGAGAAAGCGTTCATATACCAGTAGTATTAACCGAGAGCGGTCTAAAGGACATGGTTTACAACGACTTTTATGTAGGTGAGGATGCAGATGTTACTATCGTGGCTGGCTGCGGTATTTCCAACTGTGGTGACCAGGATTCCCAGCATGATGGCATTCACACCTTCCATGTGGGAAAAAATGCTAGGGTTAAATATGTAGAAAAGCATTATGGCGAAGGCGATGGCAATGGTGCCCGTATCCTAAATCCAGTGACAACGGTTTACCAGGAAGAGGGCAGCTATGTGGAGATGGAAATGGTGCAGATTAAAGGCGTAGACTCCACAGTCCGCACAAACTTTGCAGATTTAAAGGAAGGTGCAACACTTCTGATTCACGAAGCACTTATGACCCATGGGGCTCAAAAAGCCACAAGTGATTATAAAGTCGAATTGAATGGTGAGGGTGCCAGCGCAGATGTGGTGTCACGTTCAGTTGCAAAGGATGATTCGGAACAGATTTTTGAGGTGGCAATCGAAGGCAACACAGCCTGCAATGGACACGCTGCATGTGATGCTATCATTATGGGAAATGCTCATGTGGTGGCTATCCCACGTCTTGACGCAAAAAATGTGGATGCAGCACTAATACATGAGGCGGCTATAGGAAAAATAGCAGGAGATCAACTAATCAAACTTATGTCTCTTGGTCTTACAGAAGAGGAGGCAGAGGAGCAGATAGTAGCAGGTTTCCTGAGATAACTATAGATTTTTGTTTTTCATCACAATTTCATTGTTAAGTCAGCAAGAAGTCATAAGATGTAAGAATTAAAAAATAGCATATGTATAAATGAAAAAAAGATTCAGTGGATAATCACACTGAATCTTTTTTTGCGTCTGCCATATGCTTATTCATTTCGTCATAAAGAGCCTGTCTGTCTATTCCCTTTTCCCTATAGTAAAGCTCTTTGTTTAAATACATTTTTTTATCTGCCAGCTCTTGCAAATCCTTTATGGTTGCCTCTGGATAGTCTGCTATAGAGGCATATCCGATTGAAAATTTGATGTCATGGATGTATTTACCGCTCCAGTTTTTCATATTCTCTACTATGGATTTTTCCAGACTAGGGAAATCATTGGTAAAAAGAATGGCGATAAATTCATCACCCCCAGTTCTATATACCTTTCCGTAGTTGCCCACAGCTGCCACCAGACATTTGGCGGCTCCGTTTATCAGCTCGTCCCCAGCCATGTGTCCCTTGGTGTCGTTGGCAATTTTGAGTCCGTTTACATCTACCGATAAAATACCAAAGCTTGCAGAAAGTGGATGCTTTTCCAGTTCTGCCACATCCTCTTCAAAGCTGCGTCTGTTGAAAAGCCTGGTGAGTTCGTCTGTAAGTGCTATCTGTAACAGACGGTCTTCTTTCTTCTTCTCTTCGTCTATATTTTGAATGGTGAAAATGACTTTGGAAGGCACTCCGTTTTCATCAGCTGATGCTGTGATATATTGAGCTCTGTACCATTCATTTTGTATATTTGTAAATTCCAGGTAGATGATTTTCTTATTAGTAAGCCGTCTTTTTATTGTGTGCAAATCGGTGAAGCCTGTAAATCTTTTTATGTAATCACCTGATATTTTAGGAAGCAGGTTTTCTACCATGTGGGAGTGACTGCTGACATCTAAGTTTAATTCATAGATGGTTCGCTCATCATCCTGCAAGGATTCCTCTGTCATATTTTCAAAATCAATGAAGTTTACTTTATCGTACATATCAGCCATGGATTCAAGCAAGGTATACTGCTTTTGCATTTCAGCCTGATTGGAGATGATGGTGGCTTTGTCGTTAATCATGGATTTGTAATAAAACGCTATGAGCCGTCCGATTTCAAATCCCACAATCCCCATAATAATGCTTTCTATGGTGCGTCCACACACATCCTTGAAAAAATCCATATTAGAGTCGTAGGTGAGCCAGATGGATAGAATAATCATCAGATAATTCAGCCCACAGATGGCGGTGTATATTTTCAAATCCAGAAGCAGCATGCTAAGCAGCGGCATTAAAAACCAGGTGACACTCACATCGATTTTTGAGTAGGTCATGTAAACCAGCAACACATTCATAGCCACTATAGCTGTCACAGATGAATAAGTGGAATAAGGAAAACGATTATATAGACACTGGCAAACCCCAAGCAGGATAAGCATAGCAATGGAAATATTAATGCAGGCAATATAAGATGTGTGGGTGAACACACCAAAAAAGATGCCCAAGGCTATGGCAGGACCTGTAAAAATACACAGAGTTATGATATCAATCATGCAAGAGTTGATATATTTTCTATTTTGAAGAAGAAACTCCTCGTAGTTTGAGGGCATCTGGCTAAGCTTGTCCATCTTAGAATCACCTATTTAAATTTGTATACAAACACACATATTATATCATGATTGCATGCATTTACTGTGAAAAATGTGTTAATTGCAGGCAGAATTAGATTATTGCTTTTTGTGTTTCAAAAAATAGGAAAATTAAAGCAAAAGCTTATTTTATGTGATAAAATTAAAAAAAATTCAAATTTATTTGGATAGGGAGGTAAACATGAGTAAAGTATTAATATTTATGGCAGAGGGACATGAGGAAATAGAGGCTCTTACAGTGGTTGATATTTTACGAAGAGCCCAAATTGAAATAGAGATGATTTCTGTTACTGGTAATAAAAATGTGACAGGCTCTCATGGAATCACCACCCACTGCGACAGGCTAATCGAAAATACGAATTTTGAAAATGCAGATATGATTGTGCTGCCTGGTGGAATGCCTGGCACTCTCAACCTGGAAAAATGCGAGCCGCTTATGGATCAGGTGCATGGGTTTAATGCAGCAAAAAAAGGCTTGGCTGCTATTTGTGCTGCTCCAACCGTGTTTGGCAGAGCAGGCATTTTAAAGGGAAAGAAAGCTACCTGCTACCCAGGAATGGAAAAGGATTTGCTTGAGGCTGATTTTTCTACAGATGTAGTCTGCCATGACGGACATGTTATCACCAGCCGAGGCATGGGCACAGCCATCCCATTTGCACTTGAAATAGTAAAGACCTTTAAAGGCGAAGAGATTGCCCAAAAGCTGGCTGAATCTATAGTGTATGCTCCTTTGGAAAAGCCTAACCTGGTATAAATTTGCTCTCTCCGATTTTGGGGTACAGCTAATCGATATGCAAAAACAAAACTATATTTAGAATATTAATAAAAACATTAGATATCAAACAAATAAAGGAGTACGTTTATGGAATTGATAGCAAGTTTTTCTGTTGATCACACAAAAATTATACCAGGTATATTTACTAGCCGAGTAGATACCTTAGGTAGTGAAAAGGTTACAACTTATGACGTCAGAGTAACCAAACCCAATGTGGAGCCAGCTGTAGATGTAGCTGCAATGCATTCGCTTGAACATATTATTGCAACATTTTTGAGAAACGACCCTGACTGGAAAGACGAAATAATCTACTGGGGACCTATGGGCTGCCTCACAGGCTTTTATCTGATTATGAAAGGAAATCGTGAGCCTAAAGAAATCCATAATTTATTGTTGAGAGCATTCCAGTCTGTCGCAGATTATGATAATGTGCCAGGGTCTCAGGCGGTAAACTGCGGAAATTATTTAATGCATAATCTTCCAATGGCTAAATGGTACGCAGCTCGTTTCGCAAAGTATCTTGAGGAGAACACAGGCAACGAAGCAATCTTTGTATATCCAAAGTCCGAGCGCCTTGTAACTGACGACGGACGTCAATTCTATGATTCTTAATGTAATTATAAATAGCTTGTAACCGTAACTGGCGAGCCAAAACAGGAGGATAATAACAATGATAATAGGTATAATTGGCGCAATGCAGATGGAGATTGAGAATTTAAAGCCATCCATTGCGAATCAAAGAGAGGAGACCATCAGCGGAGTCACATTTACATGCGGCGAGATAGCTGGTATTCCCGTAGTAGCTGCAGTCAGCGGAATCGGTAAAGTTTTTGCTGCAATCTGCACAGAAATAATGGCACTGCACTTTGGTGTAGATCATGTTATTAATATAGGAGTGGCAGGCTCTTTGGTGCCTACACTAAAGGTGCTTGATGTGGCAGTTGCAGAATCTGCAGTGCAGCACGACATGAACACCTCTGCTATAGGAGACCCTATAGGACTGGTTTCAGGTATTAATGTGATAAATTTTGAAGCTGATGCCAACCTTAGAAAGGCTGTCACAGGGGTGTTAGCAGCAAAGGGAATAAATTATGAAACAGGGGTGATTGCATCTGGAGACTTGTTTGTAGATACAAATAAACAAAGGGAGACTATCCGAAGCCGCTTTGATGCAATTGCTGCGGATATGGAAGGGGCAAGCATAGCCCACACCTGCTATGTCAATAATATTCCATTTACCTTGATTAGGTCTATTTCTGATGCAGATGGAAGTGCCATGGATTATAACACCTTTGCAGGTAAGGCAGCTGAACAGTCTATAAGCATAGTTTTAGATTTAATTTCAAAAATTAACCCTAATAAATAATAAATCATAGTCTGAAAAGAGCCTTGCTATAGACTTTTTTTTATAATCTGTTGCTTATTATACGTTGATTTTAACAGAATGTTCAAAATTCACATATTTGATTTATGTTAGTATTAATGAAAAGATAGGGGGGCAGTATGGACAGATTATCAGTAGAAGCAAAAGTAGAAAATCTTTATCAGATTACAGATTACGTGGAAGAGACACTAGAATCTCTCGGTGTTCCTATGGAACACATCACAAGTATTTGCATTGCCATTGAAGAGGTGTATGTAAATATAGCAAGCTATGCCTATATGGATGAAACGGGAAAGGTGGACTTGGAAATCGACACCAAGGACTCATTCATAAAGATTGTATTTTTTGATGAGGGAACTCCCTACAATCCATTGGAGAAGGAGGATCCTGACTTAGACCTTCCTCCTGAGGAAAGGCAACAAGGGGGCTTGGGTATATTCATGGTTAAAAATATCATGGATGATGTTCAGTACGAATACAAGGACAATAAAAATGTACTCACGCTTATTAAGCATTTTTAAAGAGTTGGGAAAATGAAAGCTGAAAGGAGCGATATTATGACAATTAATGAAAAAATAGAGGGTGACAAAATCGTACTTGTAGTAGATGGAAAGGTGGATAAGCTCACAACACAGCAGCTGCAGGATGCTATCCTTCTGGCTTTACAGAAAATGAGTCAGTTAGAGATTGACTTTGGAGGGGTTAATTACATTTCCAGCTCTGGGCTTAGAGCACTTCTGATGGGACAAAAGACTGCCCAGTCAAAGCAGGGACGTATGTACCTTACAAATGTAACTGCGCCAGTTAAAGAAATTTTTGATATGACGAAATTCAGCAATTTCCTTGAAATCCAATAAAGGAAAAGGGGAGTATGGAAAAAAAGGTTTTAGTTATTGAAGACGATGAGGATTTGAGCTTCATCTATACCGTTAGATTAAATGATGCAGGCTATGAAGTATACACAGCTGTAGACCGCCTGACAACAGAGGAGCAGATTCTGTCCCAGGAATTCGATATTATTCTCATGGATATGATGTTGATAGGCACTACGGGTCTAGAGCTGTGCCCATTTATACGTGAACATACCAATGCACCAATTATATTTATAAGCTGTGTGGGGGACAACGTAAGCAAAATTGATGCATTTGACGCAGGTGCCGATGATTATATGGTGAAGCCAATCGACTATGGGGAGCTGATTTCCAGAATGGCTGCCAATATCAGACGTGCCCAGTCTCAGGAGTTTCCTAGAGGCTCAAAGGATGTAAGGCATTTTCAACAGTTCGATATAGATGAGAAAACTCACATAGTATATAGCAAACAAGGCGGAGAAAGAAAGCGAGTGGATTTGTCTCCCACTGAGTACAATCTGCTGATGCTTTTTGTTGACCACTCAGACGAGCTGATTACCTATGAAAAAATGTATAGGGAAATATGGGGTTGCTCAGATGAGGGGGATGTGAGAACTGTTATGGTTCATGTATCCAATCTTAGAAAAAAGATTGATGTAGAAAAGCGTGACTGTATACACACAGTTAGAAGTGCAGGTTATATTTTCTCAGATAGATAATAGTTGTAAACGCAAATTTATATATGGAGAAGGATATGAGAACAAGTTTGCAGAAAATATTATTGGCATTAATGTATACCTTATTCATAGTTGGAATGATCAGCTTTTATCAGGAACAATTATGGATAATGTTTATAAGCTTTGTGATATTTGCAGTTTGTGCGATGCAGTACGCCAGGGCTTGTAAAGAAGAATCAGTGGAAGAGCTGGAAGACGAAAAGGAAAAAAATCAATCTTTGGCGGATCGATATGATGATATCAAAGAGCGCAATAACAGGATGAAGGCTGAGTTTGAAAATCAGGTGGAGCTGAAGGAGCGGAAAATCCAGGCTGCTGATAGTGAAATCTCAGACCTAAGCACTAAGTTAGATGCTGCGGTGAAATTTGATAACATCAAAGGAATCCTGCCTGAATCAGCCAGGTTCAACCAGGATTTTGATGAGATAGCTGTCACTCCAGTTATACGGCAGGCACTTAGAGAGTTTCATGACAGGATGAAGGCTGCAGGGATTGTCATGCAGATTATGGAGCCCAATGAGGAAGTGTACGCCAGGGCAGATGAAGAAGTCTTGCGGATTTTGTTTAGAAACATTATTGATAATGCTGTTAAATTCATGGGGCAAAACGGAAAGCTTGTTGTGACCGTAACCAAAGCACCAAAGGAAGCAATAGTTGTTATTAGAGACAACGGAGAAGGTGTATCCGACCATGAGCTGGAGCACATTTTTGAAATCAACTACCAGGGGGAAAATGCAATGGGCGGCACTGGTTTGGGACTAGCCCAGGCTAAAGCTATTGTAGATTTATTTGGTGGTAGGATATATGCCAAAAGCTCAAAGGAAGATGGAATGGGGATATTTGTTCATTTAAAGGCTGATTAAAATGGGGAAAGAATATGAATAGGTATATATATACAATAACAACAGTATTGTTCCTGATAATAGCGGGGGTTACTGCCTACAAGGCTTATGAGAATATGGATAAGGGCTCTGCCGCACCTGCGGTGGCAGAAGTGCAGCAGCCAGAAGTAGTGAAGGAGGAAGTGGCAGAAGAGCCAGAACCAGAGCCAGTGGCAGAAGAACCAGTTGAGGAAGAGCCTGAGGAAGAGGCTGTGGAATACTACACCTACAAGGTTATTGATGCAAGCTGGCTGCACATGAGAGATGTTCCAGACCTTGATAGTGAGCCAGTGGCTACTCTTCCAAGGGGGTACACAGGCTATGTAGTAGAAATGACTGGTCATTGGACTTTGATTTGTGCTGATGGCTACATAGGATATTGCAGCGACACCTATCTGGAGTTTGAACAGATTGATGAAAGCGAATTCCCTGAGGAGCTAAAGGGCTATGATGAAAACAGTGCTGGAACAACTATTGCAGAAGGAAAAATCGGACCAGTGGAAGAGGCAAATTCTAAAAGTGTAAGGTGGCGTTAGTAGTTTGCAGAAAATAATGGTGGGGTTATGGGAAATAAATTTAACTTAGATGATAGAGACAAACCTTTTGAAAGCTATGACGAATTCATGCGATATCTCTTCTCATGCGTTGACCTGAGGCTAAAAGAGCATATCACGGTTATGCAGCAGGACTATGCTTCTGACAGAGGCGGATATAGAAATGTATTGTACCCTGACCTGGAAACCGCAGAAATCAAAAATCAAAAACGTTTTGATGAATTCTTCAATAAAGGCGACGAAATAGATGAAGGCGTAAACTTTGAAGAGGATTCAGAGGAGGATTTAAGTGTTGATATTCCTACTGATTTGTTAGATATGCTTGGAGCCTTCAGCGATGAAGACGCAAATGACGAAGAGGATGATGCTGATGATAGTTCGGCATCCCTAGGTATGAACATCGACGATATGATTTCCTATATAATGGATAGGGGACGTCTGTCCAGGGCACAGGGAATGATACTGCCTCTTTTAAATATCACAGAAAAACTAAACTATACAAATTTTGCTGTGTTCTGTTTTACAGCAGGCATTCTGTCATCACTTCAGACAGATTATGCCACGATTTTCCAGGTAATCAATCAAAATAGCGGTCTGCCGGTTCCTACAATTGAATCAGCAGCTAAAATATATTACGGCAACGATTTCCAGGTGTCCAAATTTTATGATGACATGAGCCACTGCCTAGAGCAGTTGCAGCCAATCATGTCGTTAAATGTAAATCCATCCATGCCTTTTTCTACCACAGTAAGCCCAGATAAGCGACTTATTGACTTTTTGTTTGGCAGTGAGGATGACAAACTGGATGCTGATTACAGCAGATTTTTCAAGATGCTCACTAAAAAAGGCGAGGAGTTAGACCCTATCATGGCAAATGAAGGAATACTGGATGCCATGGAAATATCCTTCAATGAAGGGGTCAGGATTTTCCATTATTTTGGTGATGAAGGAAGTGGACGTCGTTTCTTCGTTAAAAAATTCTGCGAGAAAAATGGACTTAAGGCTATCACAATAAACTGCAAAAAGCTGTTTAGCTACGATTTTAAATATGTGGACAATGCTCTATGGGCAGTCACAAGAGAGTGCATCCTGACAGGAGCCTGCTGCTGTCTCACAGAGCTTACCTTTAGAGAAGACGAAAAAGAAAAATTCTTTGGATATATGGACTTGGCTTTGGGAAAGCTTGTTGAAAAGGATATTATTTCCTTTGCCATGAGTAAAGAAAAGCTTCCTATGAAGGAAATTACCAGGGAAGAATTTACAGAGCTGGAGCTTCCTACTCCTACCACAGCAGAGCGCGAAGAATGCTGGAAATACTTTGCAAAGGACTACACCTTAGGTAGTGATGTGGAGCTACCAGAAATGGCGATAAAGTTCCTGTTTACAGCAGGAAAGATAAAGGACGCACTAAAGAATGCCAGGTCTCTTGCCACTATGGATAAAAACATAGATATCCCAAGAGAGACACTATTTAGAGGCTGCTACAATCAGATGAGTTCAGAGCTTACTCAAAAAGCCACCAAAGTAAAGGCAAACTTTGGATTTGTGGATATCGTAATGAACCCAACCCAAAGAGAGACCCTGCAGCATGCCATAGACCAGATGAATTTTAGAAAGCAAATCTATGATGATTGGAACTACACCAAGAAATATCCCTATGGTCGAGGACTTTCAGTGCTTTTATTCGGTGCACCTGGTACAGGTAAATCCATGTGTGCACAGGTTATTGCCCATGAGCTCAACTTAGAGCTTTACAGGGTAGATTTGTCAAAGGTTATTGATAAATACGTTGGTGAAACAGAAAAATCTATTTCAATGATTTTCCGTGAAGCAAAAAAATGTAACGTGGTGCTTTTCTTTGATGAGTGCGATACCCTGTTTGCGAAGCGAAGTGATGATGGTGGTTCAAACCAGGCATCTAATAACAATAAGACAGCCCTGCTATTGCAGGAGGTTGAAGCCTATGACGGCGTATCAGTGCTTGCCACAAACTACAAGCACAACATAGACCCGGCCTTCTTTAGACGTATGAAATACATCGTGGAATTCCAGTTCCCAGATGTGGACACTAGAGAAATGCTTTGGAGAACTACCATACCAAAGACTACTCCACTTGCCAAGGATGTGGACATCCGCTTCCTTGCAGAAAAGTACGAGCTGGTTGGTGGTAATATCAAAAACTGCATCCTTAATGCAGCCTTTCTTGCAGCAGCTGATCCTAATGCTGGAGGCGAGGTACACATGCAGCATTATCTAAATGCAGTTAAATACGAGTTCGTCAAGGTAGGTAAGGTATTTACCAAGGCCGACTTTGAGCCATATTCAGATTTGGTTGGTCTATAAAAGCAAAAAATAAAGGGAAATAATAATAATGGATGACGCGAAATGGATGCGCAGCTTGCTATCTCACAATGTCCGTATGCCCCTTTCGATTATACAGGGGTACGGTGAGCTTTTGGAGGAAGGCAAGCTGGATGATGAAAAGCAAAAGGAAGTAGTCACAAAAATATGCGGTAATATAAGATACCTTTCTAACATCTTAAAGCTTGTAATCGACACTGATACTACAAACATAGAATACAAGTATGAGGTTATCGACATTTTAGATGTGGTAAAGGAGGTGTCAAAATACGTAAAGGATTTTACCGCCAAAAAAGGTATCAAAGTAAATGTAATAAGCCAAAGCGAAAAGGTGATGATGAGGGCTGACAGATGGCAGTTTATACGTTTGTTCTACAACCTTTTTGAGAACTCACTAAAATACATGGGCAGAAGCGGAGAAATAAGCGTCATGGTGAGTGAAACTGGAGACGACAGCGTGCTCATTGTATATAAGGATAATGGAAATGGTATGCCAGCCCAAGAGGTGGAGCATGTGTTTGAAAGAGGCTACCGGAGCCTTTCCCACAAGGGAGAAAAAGGGCAGGGGATGGGCATGTATTTTGTTTATCAGATTATAGAAGACCACAGTGGTACTGTAAATGTTATATCTGATGTTGGAAAGGGATTTTCTGTAAGGATATTACTGCCAATATCACAGGTATAATGCTGTAAGGAGGCTTACTATGAGTGATGTAAATCAATTAATTGAGGAAAAAAAAGAAGACCTTTTTGCTACTCAACAGGAGCAAATAAATGAAAACCAACAGCTACAGCAGGGCAATGTCACCATAGAACAACAGAAGGAAAAAGAAGATGTACTTAACACGGCCTTGATAATAAGTGCCCCTAAGCTCAAGACTAAAAAAAATCCAAAGCTAAAGCCTGAAAAAGTCGAAGAAAAGCAGAAAGTTGAAGAAAAACATGAGGATGCTATAAAATTTGACAAATCATTTGCTGAGGTAAGAGGCGATGATAGCAGCGATATGGCAGCTATTAGAAAAGCCATGAAAGAATACTTTGACACCAGAGAGACTTATGAGAAGGAAAGTGCTAAATCGACAGATGCTGGAGATGAGGCTTATGGCAAGATGGAAGACAAGCTAAGAGAAGTGGAAGCAATGTGTAATAGATTCCTTCGATTTAGGATTTCTTTTTCAAAGGCAGCTAGAGAAAAAACAGCTCAGGTAAAACAACTAAGATTACAAGTTCAAACTAAACTAGCCGAGCTTAAACCTCTAGAGCTTCAGCAAGAGGCGCAGAAAGAAAGTAAAGTCAAAAGAGGCTTTAAACGCTTTGGTGATAGCATCAAAAGATTTTTCACTGAAAGAATACCAGATGGCTTTAAAGGCGCTGGTAGAACTATAAAACATTCTTTTAATAATACATTTAAAACTCGTACAGCAGGGCAGTTCTTTAAGGACGCAGTCAGAGACTACATTTGGGGAGGTATTTTTAGAAATGCTTTTAACCTTGTTGCTGGTGTAGCAATCCTACCTATTTGGCTGACATTTAAGACACTGTCGATAACGGGAAATGCAATAAATGCTTTAAAGGGGAAACAAGTGGTGGATACTTCTAAATTTAAATGTGGTATTCCACACCCACATTTACCTTCAACATGGACAGCATATCATGAAGAGATGGCTCATGAGAAAGAGCGTGTTAAACGTAGAGAAGAAGAAGCGAAAAAAGCAGAGGAATCTCAAGATGGTGTAGAGTATGTAGTGGATGAACACCGTCTGGACAAAGGTTTGGCGACACATTTCATATTATTTGGTCCATCCCTTGAATCTAATCTATATAATAAAGGAACAGCCAAGTATAAAACAGGTGTAGGCTATACCAATAAACAGACTAGAGATTCAATTATTGAAAGGGCAAAGGCAGAATACAATACATCAGAAAGTTGGCGCAATGGTAATATAGAAGATGATGAGGAAGATGAAGATTAATAAAAATAACCAATAGAAGGTAGGAGCGATTATGTCAGGTACAAAAATTAATGTCACAAATGATGAAGAACCTACAATAGAGATAGAAAGTGATATAGCAGATCCCATTCAGCTTTTACAGGAGATTACTCAATCATCTGAGGTATTGAACCGCTATGCTCTGTTTAAAGATGCTGCTTTTGAGGCATTTTCTTATTATGAGGATGAAGCTATTAGAAATGTGGATGTGCTCACCAGAAAGATTCAAACCTGGGACAGCGAAACCGTAAAGAGCGTGCCAGCAGATGAGTTGGAGCAAACCTTTCTATGTCTCTACGACAATATTTACATACTTATTCAAAATGTCCATCCATTTTGGCAAGTGGGAATGGAAAGACTTAAGCTATTAAAGGATTATCAGGACTTGTATGTGGAAATGCTAAAAGTAAGAGGGGAACTCTAATTATGATTACACAGATATCAAAGGACAATATTTCTTTATTTGAACATTTAATACCAGGTGATTTGATAGAAGATTTGCTAATCAGAATTGATACCTTTGGCTTGGGATGCCTGCGCAGAGATTTGGATGGAGTTTTCGATGGCTATGGAGCCCTGGTATTTGTGAAAGAGTTTGACGAAAATGGTATGGTGGAGAATATTCGAATCAAGTGGCTTTACGTGGATTCCAATAGGAGGGATGATAGCATAGGCTGTGAGCTTATCACAGATTTATTCTGGGAATTTGGTAATTCAGATGTGCCAACTATGACTGTTGATGTTCCTGCCAAAGAAGAATATGAAGACCTGGGGAATTTTTTAAGCGATTGGCATTTTCAATTTGCCCCTACATATAGCCTGGAATTCGAGCTGGAACTGTCAGCATTAAAGGATAATAAATACTTTATGAGCATAAAAAAGGATACTGAAATAAAAGGGGCAAAATCCCTGGCTGAAGCGGATGCTGGCTCACTAAAGGCCTTTTTACGAGAATTGCGTAAGAAGTGTGTAAAGTCAGGACAGTATATAGACCCCATGCTCACTGATTATAAATATGATTATTTTGACCCTAAGCTCTCTAGTGTTGTAATTAAAAATGGCTCCATAGAAGGGGCACTGCTTGTGCATGTCCGCCCGAGTGGACGACTGGAAATAGTTGTGTTTGATACATTAGAGAGTAATGAGCAGGCGTATCTTGCCCACTTAATGTACAAATCATATCAGGCAGCTCTAAATTCTAATATAGAAAATGGACGCATATATCATGAAACCTACAATGAAAAAGGCATGAATCTCATTGATAATATTTTTGGCACACATGAAGCCCCACTGGTACTTCGCGGAATAATAGAAAACAACAGACTAGGAATATCTACAGAACAGTGGGAAGACATGAAGGAAGAATATTGGAAAGAGAATCCTGATTTGTATGAGTATTTAAAAAATCGTTAGTGAGGATTAATAGTATGGAATGGATGGCAACCCAAATTACCAAGGCAAATATCAATGCCTTTGAGCCTCTAATGGATGACCGCAGCAAAAACAAATTGCTATCACAGAAAGATACATTTGGGATTGGTGCAGTGTCAGAAAATAGAGCCTGTGGCGCACTTATATACAGCTTTGACGGTGAGTTTATAAGTATTATTTGTCTAAGTGTGGCAGATGAATATCGCAGGAAAAAGGTAGGGACTTTTTTGATGGACACCATTTGTAGGCTGGCTTACGATAATACGATTCCTATATTGATTGATTTCTACACAGATGGCAATCCTGATTTGGACGAGCGGTGGCATTTCTTTTCCAGTCTTAATGGGTTTAGTGCAAATTTATCAGATGCCAGGGTGTACGGCATAGACATAAGTGATGTGGAAAAAGCTATAGCTGGGAAGCTGCCAAAGGGCGAACGTAATGTAAAACCACTGTATTTTGCTAAACAAGACAAAAAAGAACAGCAATGTCTGCTATCCCATTTGGGGGTGACAGCTGAAATAATAGGTAGCGACAAACAAATCATTCCTGAGCTTTGCATGTATCTAAAAAAGGATGATGAACCTACAGCAGCTGTTTTTGTAAGTTGCGGGGATGATCTGGATTCAGGTGAAATAGAGATTTCATATTTATGGGGAGAAAACCCTAATACAATTGTTGTATTACTGACATTTTTCCTTGATACACTAGCACAGCTAAGTGGAGATTATAAAAAACTATTAATGGCAACCGTCAACCAACGCTCAGACAGGCTGGCAAATTATTTGCTGGGGGAGGAATACGTTTTAAAACAAGGGGTTTCTGTTGTTTGGGACATGGATGATTTCCCGCTGCCTTATAGCGGGGAGTAACTGGAGGTAATTATGGATTACTCTGGATATGATCTTATTGAAAAGAATAAAGAATTAAACGAGAACAAGTCACTTCAGGAACAAACGCAGCAGTCCCAAGAAACTATGCAGCATAGCATTTATACTGATAAGCATATGTTTGATGCAGACAGTGAGTTTAGTATACAGAGTTCACTCCCTGTGCTTATCCCTGAAACTGCGCCCCAAGCCACTCTTCATCAGACTAATCGCTGGGATGAAAAAAGGAACAAAGACAATGCCAAAATGATGAGGAAGGTGCAGAAGAAGCAGGAAGAGATAACTAATCTCAAGCTTAAAAGTCTGGCTGCCAACCAGGAAGATATTTCTAAGGATATTTTTAAAAAGCAGGAACAAATACTGAGTCTTCTCAAAAAAATAGAGATTAATAAGGCTAAAAATGCCAGGGGATATGACGAACAAAAGACACGTGAGATTGATGCAGTGACGGAAGAAAAACGAGCAGCCTTGTATGGTGAACTGGCGAGATATGCCCCAAAGGGGGAAAAGCAAAATGCAATATACAAGCTCAAAGAAAAAGCTCAGATAAAACAGCATAAATTGCTAAAGCGCAATGCTATCGAAAAAATTGAAAATCCTGTGGAGCGTCAACGAGAGCTTAACACCTTTAAGCGTCATGAGATGTTTGACAGGCTAAAGGGTATATTCTATACACCAAGCAAGTTTGCCTGTGAGGGCTACACCCATGAACAGGGCAACAAGAAGCTGGTAAACGTGGGCAGGGCATTTATGGGCGGAACTAAGCCTATGTATTATTTTGAAGATAGAAAAGACCCTATTAAAGACCAGGCTGGAAATGTAGTGGGCTATCGTAAGTATCTGTACAAGGAAGCTGTCAACTGCATTGGATTTAAGAAGCCTCAAGGTGCCATAGTTACCGAGGCTGCATCCAAGCTACAGCAGATTGTATGTGGAGAGTATGCCATCCCTGCTTTTGAGGTAAAAAATGAAAAAGGGGAGGCAATAGGTTCTTTCCAGGAAATGATAGAACAAAAGGATAAAAAGGAGCGTATTGATTTATTCAAATGGCAGGCTGCCCCTGATAACAGCCTGACTGCTGAAATCAAGGATGAAATCCTAAGGGAGCATACCCTAGACTGGTTGCTGTGCAATTTTGATACAAAGGGAGAAAACTTTTTGCATCGTAAATCAGATGGACATCTTTCTTCATTTGATAAGGAGGCTTCCTTCTCCCATATAACCGATAGAGAAGCACAGCAAATGTCCAGGACATACAGCCCTCATAGTAATGACACATTGTACAATACCATCTTTCAGGAGTATGTAAAAGGAACCTTGGATTTGGATTTTAAACCTGTACTTAAAAGAGCCGAAGAAATCCAGGGAATGAGTGATGATGAATACATGAAGCTGTTTGATGAAATGCTGAATCAAAAATATCCCAATGCCGAAAAGCGTGGAGAAGTCAGAGGGCTTATTCTGAAGCGTAAAACAGGACTTGTAAAGGAATACGAGAGGTTCTTTAATCAACTGAAGACTGATAGGGAAAATGATCCCCAAAACCCATAACAATGTGTAAGGAGAGTCTCAAGCATGGAAACTAGACAAAAGAAGATCATTAATCACAAAATTCTTAATGAACACTGTTTTACAGATCATTATTGCGATATATCTTTTACATCCATCGGCATGGGATGAAATTATGGAAAACTGGAACTGGAAATGGGGTAAAGAGAATTAAATTATGATAAATATAATGCGCCGAACGGAAGTTCGGCGCATTGCTTTTAATTCCAGATTTCAGTTGGCTTTTTATTATTTTTGCTTCCCCATAGATAAA